>JAKIUY010000214.1 GCA_021647315.1 Victivallaceae bacterium | reverse complement strand
ACTAATTCTATGCTATTGTTACTCATGGTTGATCTCCTTGCACTTTTTAGTGCGTTAGTTATTTGAAGGTGATTATAATATATCACACTTCGGCTGAGGAGGTCAACCTTCTCATACTATCTACTTTTTTTGCAACGGATCCAGGTGCTTGTTTGTTCCGTTAAAAGTTGCAGATGATCATGGATTTGTCGGTATAGGAGTCGCGTTTTTGTTTAGCCAACTCTAAGTCTTCGTAGATAAACTCTTGACATTGTGGCTGGTGGCGGTCCACCATATCATAAACCAGCCAGTACCCGGCTTTTGTGAGCAATGGACCGATCCAACCGGCGCAGTGATCACAATATTTTTCACATGGTATGGCATCATTATCCAGCACCTTGCCTAAACTGGGGCATTTATGCATTTTCATAGTTAAACAATCTTCAGTCAGAGTTAAAGTCATATCACAATTTTCTTCAATGCGGATATGTTCCCAATACTCATACATCCCCTGTAGTCCTTTGGTTTTGAACAGTTCCAGACAGTGCAGTTCTTGGTGATGACTAATAGTTAGCCAATATTTTTCGAGATGTCCGGGGCCCCGGGCATCAAGAAATTTGAAAACTTCATTATAAAATTTGACAAAGTGATCACTCGGTATCATTGTTTTTCCTTTTTTTGTCAACGAATTATTTTTAACTTAATAGTAATTATATTTCAGCCACGAATGCACTAATTTATAAATTCGTGCATTCGTGGCTGAAAGTTCTGTTTTTTATTCGTGCATTCGTGGCTGACGTTTTTTGTTTTTATTAGTTACGCCAAAACCGGTTTTATTTATTATTTTCTAGTGAATGTCTGCCGGCATACGCCTAGTTCTTTGATTGTTGTCTGGCACTGCCACGGTGTATCGGCACAGAGGGCGTTATTGATCTCAACTGTCTGTTGGCAGAAATGAGGAGAAAGCTCCAAGCCAAGTTTACGGATATGTTCGACTGCCGGGCATTGCTTTACTTCAAGCAGGATTTCGTCATCTTCAACTGACAGGGTAAAATCACCATGTTCGCGAGTGAAATAATATTCTAGATGTTCAATCAGTTCGCCGAGGTTATCGTTTTTCAATCCCTCATGAATTGACATGTAGACATCCTTGCCGATGCGGTTGAAAATTTCAGTCAACGCTGCCTCTCCGAAGTTATCGACGATATAATTGATAGTAGTATTAGTTGCTCCATGAAAATCCAGATGCAACTCCCCGGTTGATTTATAACGCATTCTATTTTCCTATTTTAGTAAAGGTGAAATCATCTATTAGTAGTTTTGCTCCTTGCTTAGGTTTGCGGTTCCAGTTACCGAACCAGATGAAGGGTTTGACATATTTTGTTCCGGGCCAGAATTTATCTTTCGGCGCCCCGAACTTAGCAATACCCTGCAAGGTGGCGGTCAAATGTTTCCACTCAGTCGGCACCCAACCTTCAGCTAGATTATAAAGTGGAGCCCCCCAAGGTGAATGTAGGCGAATTGCGGTGCCAACCGGATAAGCTTTATTCAGTGAACCTGATAAAATAACTTTATAATCTTTGCCATTGTCAACTATCTTCTTTATGCGTGGAGAAAAATCATAGTTTGGCAAGTCACTGTAGTCAGGCTTGATATTAAATACCATTACACAGGTAACAATTTCCAAACAGTGAGGATTTTTAGCGATGAACAGTTCACGATCACCTTTTTTAGCTGCAACTGTTAATTTACTTTCGGTGTTTGGGAAGTTTGAAACATGTACCATACGTATTTCGCGTTTATCCTTATCATACATACGAATACCGAGATAGGCACTGGCGGGTAACTTTGCGGTTAAACTACGCACCCAAGCACTTAAAGTATAGCTCTTAGTCGGATCAAGCTCAATATAGTTTGCTGCAATGATTTCTGTCGGATATTTCCCATATAGTTCAAGACAGCTCTGTCCTGAATAGCTAAACTGTTCATTAACCTTGACCATGCCGCTCAGATCAGCCTGTCTGTTACTGTTGAGCAGAATGATAGCTTTAGGGCTGTTCAGACTCATACAGCCAGCTAATAGTAAAAAATTAATACCCAATACTAGCATTTTAATTTTATCCATAACACTATCTCTGTTTCATTATTATTAATATAGGCTCTGCCCAAAAACTTGCAATCGCGCGAAACTCTATTTTAAAGTTAAAAAGCAACTCTATTTAGGTTATATCCTAAACTTTTAATAAAATAATAAATAATAAGGATATATAATTTAAATTATTGCCTGAGTCTCGTCACTGACATACGAAAGTCGATTTTAACGGTTGTAGCTAGACCATGCACGAAAAGGGTTCTCGGTTAAGCTCCCATGAGAAGGTCATTGTCAAGCCCCCGATTAACATTTGTCTAAATTTTTCTATGTCCTGCTCCCATCCGCATTCTTTTTATTGGCCACCATAGCCTGATGCACGTTGGTGTCCTGTCT
>JAKIUY010000127.1 GCA_021647315.1 Victivallaceae bacterium | reverse complement strand
CCGCCTTTAGGCGGTGTCTTTGCGAGGTTTTGCGCAAGCTCAACTGTCGCTACGCACCTAAAGATGCAAAAAAACACCCACAGTCGTAACAATTAGGTTAAATTTGTCATCGTTATGAGGCAATGTTTGATGATTTTGGTTTTTTGATAGCAGATTTTTTTGCAACCCCTAAGCTTTTGTTTGCTGCTGCTATAGTATTAAATATACGTTTTGATTTTGGTTATTATAATTATGTTAAAATCAACACAAGGGAAAAGAAACTATGGCTTGTTTTATTAGCCGTGCAGTTTGTTGCTTTCAACTCTTATATTGCACTCGGAGATGATATTTATTTTCTCGGGGTAAAATCAAGAGTTTATTGGTTCAGGAAAGAAAATAATGATTATTTAAAATCACTTAGCACCAAAATAGAAGCCCAGCAGAAAATTTCCAGTAATTTGAATAAAATAGAGTTAACTGAGCAGGTAGATCTAAAATGGTGGAGTTTAGGTCAAAAATATAATGGATCATCGTTATTATTAATTGATAATAATATTTACCTGTTTTCCATATCTCATTCAAAGGTGGGTGAAAATTCATTTTTAATATATAGTTTAAGAGCTCTGGATGATATAAAACTTTCCCTTGAGAAGCATTTTGGATATTTTGAGATAATTGTTTTAAAAAAATCAGCCCCAAATTTGGTATTGCCTAGTATTACGCAATGTATTGTAGTCGATTGAATCTTAGTTTAATGGACAAGTGTATGGAACAACAATATAACTGCTCAAAGTGATAGCCTTTTAAAACAGTATAGATATTCCCGGTATCAGTCCTGCCGCAACTGAGCTTTTTTTCAGCAACTTTTCTTTGTCTTTAACAAAATGTGCCGCCACATTCCATGTTCGCGGTCGACATCGGTAAAAGGATAATCATGTTCATATCCCGCCAGCCGGTTCATTGAATGATAGTAACAACCTTTTCCAATAACTTTTTTCCGTGCAGTGCACATTTGATAACCCCCAACAGTTAAAATTAGCTGATACAATAAGAAAATAGAAATAGGGCAAAAATATAAAAAACGACCCCAATCTAAAAAATATCATCAATTTCAACCTGTCCCTTAGTGGTTATTTGAGGTTGTTGTTTTTAGTTTCGATAACATCATCTTGTTATCTTGTCTAATAAGTTCCCGTGAAACTGGTTATGTTATATTAAATAATACACCATAAATAACTTTATCAACGTGAAGTATTATTGCCTGATGCGTGCTATATTATAGATTATCATTTAGGTGTTCTCCGATTTGGCACCTATTATTAGCAGATATTTTTAATTATAATTTAAATTTTTTGCCTGGAGATCGGTCAAGGTAAGGGTTTGCTCAAAAATAAATTGGAGCATTTCGCGCTGGAAGCGGACTATTGTTCAGGGGACGAGAGTTTTTACATAGTAGAACTATATAAAGATTTTCGTAACGCAGAACAATTTTTTGCAGTCAAGTGAAAACTTCAAGTTATTTTATGTGTGAGCTCTAAATATTGATTAGGCAGATCACAGGATAATTTTATGTCATTTGAAAAATTGGGGCTGAGCCCGGCAATATTAGCCGGCGTTAAAGCTCAAGGATACAACGAGCCTACTCCTATTCAGAGCAAGGCTATTCCAATCATTATGCAGGGGCGGGATATTCTTGCCGGGGCGCAAACCGGGACGGGCAAAACAGCCGCCTTTACTTTGCCATTGTTGCATCTTTTAACCACGAATAAGCATCCTGGCGGTCATCTGCCACGGGCACTTGTTTTGGCTCCGACCCGCGAACTTGCGGCGCAGGTTGGTGCAAGCATTCAAACTTACGGGCAGGGGCTGAGTATTGAGTCAACCGTTATTTTTGGCGGTGTGGGAATTAATCCTCAGAAAAAACGGTTGCGTCAAGGAGTGGAGATTGTTATCGGCACCCCGGGACGTCTGCTTGACCTTGCTGGTCAGAAGGATCTTAATCTTTCACGGATTGAAGTATTGATTCTTGATGAGGCTGATCGCATGTTGGATATGGGATTTATTCATGATATCCGCAAAATTATCAAAATGGTACCGAAACAACGCCAGACGCTGTTCTTTTCCGCAACCTATTCGAAAGAGATCAAGGCTTTGTCTGATACTATTCTCAATAAACCGGAGTTGGTTGAAGTTGCACGACGCAATACGGCAGCGGAAAACGTGGCGCAATCTATTTATTACGTGCCTAAATCGCGCAAACGTGATCTATTGTCGCATTTGATAAAAGAGGGTGAATGGAGTCAGGTATTGGTTTTTACCAGAACTAAACATGGCGCAAACCGTTTGGCGAAACAATTATGTCAAGACGGTATCGAATCGACTGCTATTCATGGCAATAAAAGCCAGGCGGCGCGGACCCGTGCCCTAGCTGATTTTAAAGCTGGTCAAGTGCGGGTGTTGGTTGCAACTGATATTGCCGCTCGCGGGCTGGATATTGTGCAGTTACCACATGTTGTCAACTATGAAATCCCCAATGTACCTGAAGATTATATTCATCGCATCGGCCGTACTGGTCGGGCTGGTTGCAATGGCGAAGCCATTTCTCTGGTAATGAAAGAAGAGGGCAAATTGTTACAGGCGATTGAACGACTGCTTAAAAAAACCATAAAGGTTAATGATATTGAGGGTTTTTCAACGCCTGCAATTCATCGTAATGATGGTAATTCCAGCGGTAATAATCGTCATCAGTCAGGTGGTGGATCAGGGCAGCGGGGCGGTAGAACCAGGCGTTCCGGCGGCGGTAAAAGAGGTTCGAGTAGTAATCAGGGGCGGCATAACAGCGAACGTACTGAAAGTCAAGGTCAGGGCAGAAGTGAACGTCCAGCCACGCGCACGGGGAGTCAAGGGCGTTTTAAGTGGCGCAAATCAGGTGGCGGTAGCTAACGAAGCTCACAGAACAGCATAGCCGCAACCAAAAAAATACCAAAAAATGAAAGCTCCGGCAGGAGCGAATCAAAAGATAATTTGAAATTCATCGCTTATGATGGTATTCTTTTGAGCCGTACCTACAACACGGTAATTATTGGGGAATGATAAACCACGGGTTTCCGTCTTCGTTCTGCGAACTTCGCCGCGACAAGACACCCATGGCTACGATTAAATCATCCCTCTATACTACGCATAAAGCTTCGTAAGGCAGACCGGGATTAAAAAAAATGAGAACCACATCAGGTAACACCGCTAATGCGGCGTACCTGTGCTCGTTGTTTTCTACGAATGTTGCTGTAACATTGCTCCCGTATCTAAGGTGGGAGCAGCTTCTCGACTGCAAGTAATACCGTTTTGCGATCTAAAAGCTATTAAAGAGCTGCGCAGTTGAGCTTAAACAGGCGCAGTAAACTAGCTAAAAGAATGCACTTGTGTATAAATATACTATTGAGGCAATTTCAAAAGTATCCGCAGCAGATTTTTGATTTTGGACGGCATCTTTTAATTTTGAGCTCATCCAGATGCCTATAGGTATGCTCAATTCGCGTGACTACGAACGTGGCAGACTGCTGAAAAGTCAAAATCTACTCGCCCAAAACGCTAAAAATCGTGCTCGCGCTGGACTTTTGCAATTACCTCTTTATACTATTTTTTAACACATTTAGCATCGGTTATCTGTGAACTTTGTGGTGTATATTCATGGAATTCGATCCTAATACCATTGGGGTCGGTAACCCATGTTTGCCATGAGTGGTCAGAACCGATTATTTTATCTTTTATATCAATACCGTAACTTCTTATTTTTTCGATTAAACTATCTATATCATTGACTTCAATCGCGACATGATTAATATTACCGACTTCACCCGGCTCACCTTTGAAAACTTCAATAAATGTATTATTTCCCAGCTTTATATAATAGCCGAAGATTTCTCCATTTTGTTCAAATTCAAAACCTTTTTCCAAACCTAAGATTTCAGTATAGAATTTATAAGTTTGTTCAAGGTCTTTTGTCATGATGCAGATATGGGCAATTTGCTTAATCATTTTATCTCCATTTTTTTATATAATCATTTTGTCATAAATAATTATGTCATTTCTTTTTTAGCAACTCTTGCTGAATAGCGTAGTAGGCTGGTTTGGGACTGAAGTCATCAAATAGAATACAGCCTGCCCATTTTTTTGTTTTGCTCCATTGATCACCGTCACTGATATTCCAGACATTCCAGGTCACGACACCCGTATGGCGTTTTTCAATTAAGACTTTGATAATCGCGGCAAAGGTTGCTGCTTGTGCCTTATAGTTCTTTTTCCATTTCAGCCATACATTATTCTCGGTTACATGAAAAGATAGCTTATTGGCGTGAGCCCAGTCGATGAGGGCGCGCAGACGATTCAGGTTTTCGGAATCCAGTTCCCAACCCACATTGATATGAGCCTGCCAGCCGATGCCGTCTACCCGCAATCCCTGACGGCGCAGATAAAGCACTGTGGCTTTGATCTTCTGCCACATCGGCTTTTCCATGCTGCCATGCTGGTTGATTATCAGTTTGGTGTTCGGCGCGTGCCGGTTGGCGATGGCAAAAGCCAGCTTGATGTAAAGTGGCGGTTTGAACGGATCACTGTTATCATAACCGATTTTCGGCCATGGATTTTCCCATTTGCCCGTCCCCGGTTTCGGTCCGAACCATGCACCGTTTGTTGTAACCGTCTCGTTGATTACATCCAGCCATTTGACATGTTTATATTTATCATAACGTTTACAGAGTGCGGTCATATATTCTTCAAGGTTCTGTTTGAGTTCAGTCGCAGTTCTGACATCATCTTTTATCCATTTTGAACACTGGGGGCTGATGGGACCGTGAAGTCGCAGCACCTGATTGTTTTCAGCACAACGTTTAATCCATGCATCGGCAAAGGTCCAGTTCCATACGCCGGGCTTGGGATGAATTGTGCTCTGTTTGAAATCATTTTCCGGAGTGACATAACTGAATTCTCGATTCAGCACAGTTCCCGAACCGCGTGACAGTTTACGCCAGCCGGTAGTGCCGCCAATGAACAGGTTACTCTTGGGGTATTGTTGGGCAACGATATCCCGTAACCGTTTACCTTGCGGAATGGGCGGTTCCTTGCCTAATGTTTCTACTCCAGATAGCAGGCAAATAACAATCAAGATTAGTAATGATTTCATCTGTTTCCTTTTGGTGAATGTTGATGTATGATTTAATTTCTCATTAGGAACCGAATATTTTGTCAAAGATTAAAATAAGTTTTTCTGGTATTGATTTATGGACTTAGACCTTAAATAAACTAAGTCTTTGTCCATTTGTTCAATTCTTCTCCAAATATTTATTTCATTCCAATGTAAACCTTTAGAAAAGTTATAACTTAATCTATTGAAAGTCCAACTATAATACCAGCTATAATGATTCTTGGTGTGCGGGATGCCAAAATAACTAATAGCTTCTTCAAGTGTATCAACATCGTCAAGATTTTTAATTCGATTAATTAGAATATATGGATAACAGTGCCAAAGTACTAGAGTGAGAGAAACCAGTACAGTCAAAATATAAAATGGAATTAGATTTTTTTTTCTCATAATACTGAAGTCCTATGTTGACTCAAAACTATATTTTGTTCGTTGACTTCCTTTTTTTCATTTTATTTCCGGCCTAATATTCTGAGAATGCGCAGGAACAGATTAATAATATCCATATAAAGGGCGGCTGCACAATCAATTGCATTATCCACTGTTTTGGGGATTTGGTTGGCTCTGCCCCAGTCATAGCCAATATAGCCGCAGAATATCAAAACTACAATCCAGTCAATTATTCCATGGTGGATGCCAAAGATAAAGACTTCAACCAGTTCAACAATAATGACAATCAGCAATGCAATACCCAATGCGCCCGCTATTTTCTTAAAGAACGCGGGAAAGATTGACCCTAGGCACATCATCGCAACCGTTACCATGCCAGTGACTCGGATTGCTTCTGATACAATTGAGGCATCGTAGCGGCTGACAATTAAATTAACGATGAGCCCAAACGGGACAACGACAAAATTATAACCTATAAAACTGACAATGGGTTTATCTGATGAGTTAAAGAGGTACATGCCGAAAAAGCATGAAGCAAAGTAACCGATAATAAAAATAAAGGGATTGATGGTGGCAATTGATTGCGGATCAATGCTTATAACCATCAGCCAGTTTATTGCAAACCCCCAGCAGAGCGTAAGCCCGATAATTAAATTATAAAGTGCAGGGCTGATTGTCGGATCAGCAGTGGTACTCCTGTTAAATACATTTACTTCCATTTTTACTCCTGGCTTTGTGCAACTTACTGAAATTACTATTAATGTTTTAATTATTACTACAAAAAATATACCGTGGAGAATCAGAGTGAATAAAACCCCGAAGGTACGGAAAAATGGACTGTCATGTTCACGAAAAAATTATCTAATGCCGGTTCTGGCTCTATGAGACGCCCGAAGACAGCGGCCAGTAAAGCCCAGGAAAATCCTAGAATAAATGCTCCTAAGGTTACAGTTTTTCCATAAGTTCCCAGTAAAACAAAGAAGAAGAATATTCGACTCCTTAATTGCTTAGATCTTGCAAAGCAAAATATAGGTATCACTATCATTAATAATATAAATACCGTTATAACATATAGCATTATCATTATTATCCCACCTATTGATGCTTTCCCATCTTCGTCGTATTATTGTACATCTGTTGTCTGTATATGTCAAGAACCAAAAGGCTGGAGCATTGATATTTTTATTCGTTAGATTCGTGGTTGATTTTTCGTTTTGATAAAACCTGTCATCTGCTTTGTGTACGGACAGAGGGTGCGTTATGCTATTGAAGCTGATTGGCGGTAGCGACGCGGGGAGATACCGGTAATGCTTTTGAAGCAGCGGCTGAAATGGAATTCGTCGGCAAAATCTATTGCGCTGGCTATGTCTGAATTGCGTTGCCCGGTGGCTAACAACTCTTTGCTCAGTTCAATTTTCTGTTGCATGAAAAAACGCATCGGGGTTTCGCCGGAAACCTGTTTGAATAGGCGGCAGAAATAGGATTTTTCCAGCCCGACATAACGGCTTAATTCGTGAAGAGAGAGCTTGTTCGAGACATGATTACGCATGTAATTTTGTGCCTTTTCTACATAAGGATTAGTTATTGCAATATTGCCGGCACCAAGTGCGGTCAGAATGAAGGCCGTTAAACGGTATTCTGCCGCCGCCATCAGCAGTTTATTGCCACTGTTCCAGAGGCGTTCAACTTCAGGGAAGACAATTGAACCATTGCTGTTTTTGGTCCCGCACTGGAAATGATTGCGCAGTACATCATTGAATTCGGCTGAATTATCGACTATATCAAAAAAGATGATATACTGTAACATGAATGAACAGTCTTTCGCGGTGATCAATCGATGAATATCTTCCGGGAATGTAATGATAAAACTATTTTCAGTCAATGGGAACAGTTCACCGTTGACTTCCATGGCACCATGCCCCTGGGTAATAAAATGCATTTCCATCTCATGATGGCGGTGTGGATATATTATACTTTGTGCCCGGTATTGAGGCTGGGCTTTGCTTATTTTAATAAAGTCAATATTATTCATGTTTATATCAATATGTTTCATTGTTAAGATTAGCTTATATGAGTATAATATAGAGATAATAGTGAATAATACAACTATAAGGAATAGTATAATGAAAGCAATAATGGTAATGTTCGACTCGCTGAACCGTCACATGCTGGAGTGCTACGGTGGCAATGAAGCTAAAACTCCGAATTTTAACCGTCTGGCAGCCAAAAGTGTCACTTTTGACCGTTGTTATGTCGGTAGCATGCCCTGTATGCCGGCTCGGCGTGAACTTAATACCGGACGCTATAATTTTCTCCACCGCAGTTGGGGGCCACTTGAACCGTTCGATGACTCGATGCCGGAGATTCTTAACAATAACGGTATCTATTCACATCTGATCAGTGACCATTATCACTACTGGGAAGAGGGCGGCGCAAACTATCATTCGAAATTTTCCTCATGGGAAAATATCAGAGGGCAGGAGGGTGATCCCTGGGTTGCTGATGTCGCAACGTTTGACCGCGACAGTTTAGGCATCCGTAATCATCGGGAATTTGACCGGATAAACCGTAAATATATGACCGCTGAAGAGGACTTCCCGATGCCAAAAACTTTTGCCGCCGGGTTGAAATTTCTTGAACGCAACTCTCAAGCGGATCAGTGGTACTTGCAGTTGGAAACTTTCGATCCGCATGAACCATATTTTTTGCCGGAAAAATATCTTAAAATGTTCGATATCGATCTGAAAGGACATAATGACTGGCCGTTATACACCAAAGCCGACGATGTCGAGCAGACTGCGATCTATCGTAAACTCAATGCGGCACTGGTGACCATGTGTGATGACTACCTCGGCAAAATAATTGATTTTATGGATGAACATAATATGTGGGATGATACCATGCTGATTGTTAATACCGATCATGGTTTTCTACTTGGCGAACATGATTGGTGGGGAAAATGCCGGATGCCGTTCTATAATGAAGTTGCCAGAACACCACTGTTTATCTGGGATCCGCGAAGTGGTGTAAAAGGCGAAAAACGTGGCAGTCTGGTTCAGACAATTGACCTGCCTGCGACTGTACTGAGTTGCTTTGAGCTTGAACTGCCGCAGGATATGCAAGGGGTTGATCTGGCACCAGTTGTTGAAGATGATACTCCGGTCAGAATGGGTGGATTGTTCGGATTGCATGGTGGACATGTAAATTGCACTGATGGGCGTTATGTCTATATGCGTGCGCCAATCAAGTCGGATAACAGCCCATTGTTTAATTATACTCAGATGCCGGCCCACATGCGCAGTTCATTCAGTATTGATGAGCTGCAGACGATGCAATGGTACCGGGGGTTTGAATTCACTAAAGCTACACCGGTAATGCAAATTGCTGCCGCTGCGTTCCAGGGAACCGGTGCTCATGAATTCGGGACGATGTTATTTGATCTTGACACAGACCCTCAACAGCAGATGCCGCTTGATAATCCCGAAAAAGAGGCTGAGATGATAGAATTGATGATTAAATTGATGCATGAAAATGATGCCCCGGAAGAGCAGTTTGAAAGACTGGGGTTGGGGTAATATTTAAATTTCACGTCTTGGCAACTGTTTTTTTTGAATAACCCGATGGTTAGATTATCGCGCAGCGGTAATATGACCATTATTTTAAATTCGTGTCATTTGGGTATAAATTAGTGGCTAATGTTTTTTGTTGCTTTATTTAAATTATGGAATAGGCTTTGAATTTTATGAAGAAACCGAATATTGTTTATATCCTGGCCGATGATATGGGCTATGGTGACGTTTCATGTCTGAATGAAGCGTCAAAGATTAAAACTGTAAATCTTGATCGAATGAGTCGCGAAGGGATAGTGTTTCATGACGCACATTCAAGTTCAGCAGTCTGTACCCCGTCACGCTATAGTATTCTGACTGGGCGTTATAACTGGCGTTCGGAATTGAAGGCTGGCGTGCTTTTCGGTTATGATAAAGCCATGATTGAGGAAAATCGTGAAACTGTGGCATCTTATCTTAAACGTCATGATTATAACAGTGCCTGTATCGGCAAATGGCACTTGGGTTGGGAATGGGGGTTGAATAGTGATGATCCACAGGATATTAATTTTCATGCTCCAATAAAAAACGGTCCGACTACCCGTGGCGGATTTGATTATTTTTACGGTATTATTGCTTCACTTGATATTCCGCCCTACGTCTATGTAGAAAATGACCTGATAACTGCTGTTCCTGATCGTGAAACGGAAAACAGCGGCAAGCAGTTCTGGCGCAAAGGTCCGACTGGAGCCGATTTTATTCATGAAGATGTTTTGCCGAATTTCACCGACCGGGCATGTAAATATATTGAAGCACAGGCAGGTGCTGAAAATCCGTTCTTTCTCTATTTTTCGTTGCCGTCACCGCATACTCCAATTTTGCCGACCGCTGAGTTTGTGGGTAAATCCGGCACGAACGAATACGGAGATTTCTGTTTGATGACCGATGATGTGGTTGGACAGGTGATGGCTGCCCTGGACAAAGCTGGCATTGCTGATAATACCATTCTGGTTTTCACCTCTGACAATGGTTGTTCGCCAATGGCGGACTTTGCCGAACTTGCTGCTTGTGGTCATAACCCGAGCTATGTGTTCCGTGGTCATAAGGCGGATATTTATGAAGGTGGACACCGGATTCCGCTATTAATTCGGTGGCCTGAACAGATCAGACCCGGGATAGAGTCGGATGATACCGTTTGTCTTGCCGATCTGATGGCAACCTGTGCCGAAATTTTTGATGATGAACTACCGGATAGCGTTGGTGAAGACAGTGTCAGTAATCTGCCAGTCTGGCTTGGAACACAAGGCGATGAGCCGTTGCGTGAGGCTACTGTACATCATTCGATAAACGGTTCGTTTTCTATTCGCCAAGGGCGGTGGAAACTCGAATTTTGTCCGGGCTCCGGTGGCTGGAGTTATCCCCGTCCCGAATCTGATGAAATCAAAGATCTGCCTCCGATTCAGCTGTATGATCTTGATGCTGATATTGGTGAAAGAGAAAATGTGCAGGATAAATACCCTGAGATAGTTAATCATTTGACCACATTAATGACCAAATATGTCCGTGAAGGACGCAGTACCCCGGGCACTCCGCAGCCCAACAATGGTCCGAAGTACTGGCCTCAACTCAACTGGATGATGAAAAAATAGGAGTTGTATATTTACAGAAATTCATCATAACCTTTGAAACGGAGATCTTGGATTTTATGCGGCTGGGATATTCACTGTTTTTTAACCCGTACCTACGGCATGGTAATCATGGGGGACAATAGACCACGGGTTGTACCCGTGGCTACGGTTAAATCATCCCTACGGGATTAATATACCGTCTACGCCGAAACCCAGTAGTGCCAGTGTCCAGCAATTAAATTAATAGAAATATAAACGTTTAAATGATAGTTTATATTTAAGTGCTGGGCTACCCTTACTAGCGTGCCCTAAATACAAATTCCTATTAGATTAAAATACAAAACCCTAATCCCCTTGGGGGATTATCTGCCTATGCGCCTGGAAGTCGCAAGCTACTGTTTCAGTTCCGGTGCAGCTGGTTATGTTCATAGGTCTCTCTTAAGGATACCGTCAGTTATGCCATATACCACCCTTGCCACCCTAAAAATCAATACTTTTTTAGAAGTTTTTGACGATTTCAGTTTAGAGTAGATACCCGATAGCCGGATTATTGTCTATAAAAGTTATTCAGTTATGGCTATGACCAGACTTTTGACGAAAGCGTCCGCTGGCAAGGCTAACTTGTCTCAAGGCACCATTGGGGGCGGTATCGACATCGGTCGAGGTCACGCCTTAGTTGTGCAGTTCCGCGACCATCACATTGCCGCCAGTTTTTTAAATGTTGCTCTGACGGGCAGGCTGTTCGGGCATTTTTTCTCACACTCCCCGCAATTATTACAATTGGTGAAACTCTGATTTGCCGCTATTCTGGCAATTGCCTCCCGAACCGATTTATCAAGCCCGAAGCAGTCAATATTTTTTTGAATATTCATGAAATAGGGGATATTGACATTACGTGGGCATGGCATACAATATCTGCAATCAGTACATAATTTACCCTTGGTGCCTTGAATCATTTTATCCAGCCCCTCGCACATCGCTTCATGTTTAATGGAATTCTCTGGATCAAAATTAAACACTGTCTTGACATTCTGGTGTAACATCTCAAAAGTACTCATACCGGAACAGCAGGTGCTGACATTGGGATTAGCCAAGACAAATCTGATTGCCATTTCGGTTGTCGGCATATCCATATTCAGCTCTTCTTGCATTTTTTTTGAATCATAAGAGAGCATGCCGCCAGCTACCGGGCACATTGCGACAACGCCCAGCCCAAGTTCTCCAGCCCGTTTGATGGTTGGCTCATACTGACGATTTATCAGATTATAGGGCACGGTCAAAGAGTCAAACAGACCGGTTTCAATGCATTTAATAAAATTTTCTGGGCAATCATGACCGGTAAAGCCGACATGCTGGATTAAGCCTTGACGTTTTGCCCGGCGCAGAGCATCCAGTACGCCGCCGGATTTCAGCAGATACGGCATCTTTCCCCAGTTAAACCAGCCGACTTGAAAAAATTTAAAATGGGTAAGACCGAGAATATTGAGCTGGTTTTCAATTTCAGCGAAGAACTGATATTCAGTTTTATTGGCATCAAGCCCTTCTTTACCGGAGATAATTACGCCAGCGGTCTTGCCATGCAGTCCCGGAGCCATGCGGTGCTGGCAGGTTCCCCCCAAATAGTGACGGGTCGATTCAAAATAGTTGATACCTAGATCAATTGCGGTGGCGATAAGTTTTGTATTGAGTTCTTCATTGTCCTGCAGGCGCATACAACCGAACGAGAGGGCGGAAACCTCTAACCCGGTATTGCCGAATTTGCGGTAACGCATGGTTTTTTCATGCTTGATTAACGGTTCACTATTGTGTTTTTCTATTACAGTACTCATACAAACTCCATATTTTTTGGGAAAATTAGACGGTAACTCTGTGCTTGCCATTTGGCTTGCTCCTTTTTTTTAATCGAAGGAGGGTTTAATTTTCTGATCCTTGGGTCGAGTCCGCCTAGAACTTTTTGCGGCCGACCGTAAGTCGTGGAGTTCAGCCGTAAGACTCCGTTGCTTGCTGCGGAGATAGGTTGAACGTGAGCAGAAAATTTATTTGCATCCAAAGGGTTCTCATTAAATTTATTATTCTCTATATTACCATTATTTTTAACTAAATCAATATACTCTTCTGTTAAAGATTGTGACATTCCTGTTGCTTGGGCTATTTCTGCCCGCATCCTACATGAAACTTTCCAAGCTGTTTTTGCGTGAGTCCTTACAGTAGAAAATAAGAAGACTTGTGTTTTTATTTTATATTTAATGATATAGTTTTTAATAGTCGTAATATACTTCAGCCGGATGAAACCTTTGCTTTTCTGAAATCTTGAAACTTTAAAGAAAGCAAGTCTTCGCGTTCTTTGATAAGCTCAATATCATCAGTGTGTAAGACCTTACAAATAGCCTTTTTAAA
>JAKIUY010000126.1 GCA_021647315.1 Victivallaceae bacterium | reverse complement strand
TCCTAACTCCTAACTCCTAACTCCTAACTCCTAACTCCTAACTCCTAACTCCTAACTCCTAACTCCTAACTCCTAACTCCTAACTCCCCTACACCCTTCCAGTTGCAATACCACTCTGGGTCAGATAAGTATAACTTTCCTGAACCGCTTCCATCATGTTGCCATCATAAGAATCCAGTTCGACAACGATATATTCAGTCACTGGACTAACAGCTTTGAATGCCGCGAGCAGATCAACATCGCCGGCACCGGCGGGCAGGAATTTGCGTTCTTTTGCCACCATGCCATTTGCACTCTCTTTCAGTTCCAATACTGCATCATTTGCATCAAAAGTTCCATCTTTGAAATGGAGACAAGTGGCGCGGTTGCCGAGGCGTTTGATGAATTCAGCTGGAATGCGACCGCCAGCGACTACCCAGTAGATATCAGCTTCCCAGAGCACAGTTTCCGGGGTTGCCTCTAGGAAATATTCGTAGGCGGGGCGACCTTCAACTTCCAGCATTTCGAAAGTATGATTATGGATACCGACCTGAATACCGAATTGTGCGGCGTAGTCGGCAGCTTCACAGAACTGCTCAGCAACAGCTTTAATCGCATCTGTACTTTGGAAAGATACCGGATAGTCTGGGGGACAGCCGGTATAGATATATTTAATTCCCAGCATCTGGGCTTCTTCGATAATCTGTTGTTGTGCATCGCCGAGCGGCAACTGACCATGTTGTGATGGTGCTGACAGACCAAGTTCCTTGAACAGTGCGGCGGCTTTTTCTACTGTAGATCCAGGAAATCCGGCCGGCTCCACACTCATAAATCCCATGGCGGCAATTTTGCGGATCATCGCTTCGTAATCATTGGCGGCATCTTCTCGGACACTGTACAACTGGACACTCAATTCTGGTTTCATAACTCAATTCCTTTTTTTGTTAAATAACCGGCTTTGCCGGAGCGAATAAAAATAAAAACCGTTAGCCACGAATGTGCTAATTTAAAAGAAAAACTCTTAGCAGTTAATTTTCTACTCATTCGCGCATTCGCGGCTCAAATATAATTTTCTATTAGATTAAAACAGTAAATAAGTGAAATTATTATTTGATATAAATCTAACTGCTTATATATTTATTGCAATTGACGAAAACTATTATTAATTGACCATTTATATAAAATTATGATTTATCTGCATAAACATATTAAAGAGCTGGTTACGGTTTCACACTATAGCGCACCACCTAATCAGGAGATTCAATCTCATGAAATAGCTAAAGAGACAGAATGCATTGAACTGCTGAGTGGCGGTGAAGTTATATTCAACAATCAACGCTACCGGCGTGGAACGCTGTTCTGGCATGCTGCCGGTGATAGTACAGTTCACCGTTACCCGGCAGGTGACCCATATAGCTGTTTTGTCTTTAAATTCAGCGTTAGAGCGCAGGAAAAACGTTTAATACCTCGAATTTCCGGGTGGAATAATCTTGATATGCTTGATGAGACCTGTGAAGAGATTTTACGTTGTTTTCATAATGACAATTACGACAATAAAATCATCGGGCCGTATGCTTATGCTACGCTTTACTGGCAGGTCTATCGTTCAGGAATCAGACAGACTGCGCCGCGGAGCCATAAGGCGGTCAGGCGGGCAATTAAATTTATTCATAACCATTCAACCGATGATCTGTTGATTAAAGATATTGCGGAAGCGGCCGGGGTCAGTGAACCGCATCTCTATCTGCTGTTTCGCCAACATCTGGGCAATACACCGCATCAATATATTTTAATGCAGCGTCTACAACACGCCAGACGCCTGTTGGTATCATCAAACGACAGTATTAAAGAGGTCGGCTTTGATTGCGGTTTCAGTAACAGTGAAAGTTTTCATCGGGCATTCAGGAAAAAATATGAAATGACCCCGGGTGAATACCGAAATTACCACATGCCGCAGTAGGTCCACCACCGTAGGGATCGTAATATTATTACCCCGTTAATATGGTTCGGTATGACAACAAATTCATCCAATTCAATATGATCAAACCGTTCGGGTAATTTATCCTAGACAGTTTGAATCATTTTCCCCGTATCATCTGGATGTCATTTCATTATCTGAAATTTGTCCGAACAGGCAATTGTGGTCTTGGGTACAAATGGTTATGAAATATGCTACGGCCTGCGAATAATCATAGTATTGTCGACGAATTGATTTTCTATGGCCATAACGCATATTTAATAACCTACCTCAATTCTATACCCAGACCTTTTTCGAGGCTGATGCGCAGTTTGTCGAAAGACTTGTTGACCTCTTTATCGGTCAGGGTACGCTCAGCATTCCTGAAGGTTAGTGTGTAAGCCATGCTTTTCTTGCCGGCACCTAAGACTTTTTCATCGGTGAAAATATCAAACAGTTCAATCTTTTCGAGGTTTTTCAGTTTGGCTTTGCCGATGAATGCCATCACTTCTCCGTGTTGCAATGACTCTTTCGCGACAAATGCGACATCGCGTGAAGTTGACGGAAATTGCGAAATTGGCTGGTAGAGTTCCGATTTAGGAGATGCTTTGAAAATCGCATCGCATTCAATTACCGCCATGAATATCGGATGTTCCGTTTTGATTCCGGCAGTATGACATTTTGCTACTTGACCAAGATGTCCGGCCGCTTTGCCGTTGAGCATCAGGGTTGCACACATACCCGGCGCGAAACGTTTATCATCACCGGCGGCGAATGAAATATTCGCAGTACGGCGTTTGAGGAACAGCGCTTCAACTAAACCTTTCAGATCGTAGAAATCGAACAGTTCGGCACGTTCCGCCGAGAAGCGTTCAGGGTGACTTTGACCTGAAAGAATGATGGTGCATTCGAGACGTTCTTCCGGAAATAACTCCTGGTTGCCGCAGAATACACGACCGATTTCAAACAGTTGCAGGTTATAATTTTTTCTGGCAGTGTTGCGTTTAACTGTATCGAGCATTTCGCCGAACAGCGATGGACGCATCGCACAAAGTTCCAGACTCAGTGGATTGGTCATTTTCACCAGATCATCAGCAGCAAAACGGCTATCGCTCAGGGCAGATTTTTCACTGACCATGCTGTAGTGGAGACATTCATTGAGTCCGAGACCAATAAGTTGATCGTGTAATTCCTGATTGAGCATATAGGCATCATCAGCAATCGGCGCAACAGTTTTTGCCACAACCGGCACATCAGGGATGGCATCCAAACCGTTAATCCTGGCAACCTCTTCCGCCAGATCCGCTTCGCGTTCAAGATCAAGTCTGAACAATGGCGGGGTAACCAGACAGCGGCCATTATCAACCTCACTGACAGTTAATTGCAATTTAGTGAAGATATCAATAATTTCATCATTATTCAGCGTGATCCCAATCAGGTTGCGAATATTATTAAAGGCACATTTTATCGGTTTAGGCTGTGGTATTTCGTCATAAACATCCACCAGTTCGGTTACCAGTTCACCGCCGGTTAATTCCAGAATCAGCGCAGTGGCACGGTCACTGGCAGTTGTTACCATATCCCAATCAATACCACGTTCAAAGCGATACGATGAATCGGTTGTGATATTCAGTTCACGTGAAGTTGAACGGATTTTTGAGGTGAAAAATGCGGCACTTTCGAGGAGAATATTAACCGTTTTTTTGGTCACGCCAGAACCCGCACCACCCATAATTCCAGCCAGTGCAACCGGTTTTTCCGCATCGGCAATCACCAGGTGATGTGGTTTAAGTTCCAGCTCTTTATCATCAAGCATAATCATTTTTTCGCCATCATTGGCACGCCGAACCACAATGCGTTGTTCCGCCAGCAAATCAAGGTCAAAGGCGTGCAGCGGGTGACCGAGTTCCATCAGAACAAAATTGGTAATATCAACAATATTGTTAATCGGGCGCAAGCCGATGCTTAACAGGCGGTCTTTCAACCAGTCCGGACTTTCGGCAACTTTGACATTGCGAATAATCCGTCCGGTATAACGAGGACACAGTTCGGGTTCTTCGATTGTCACCAAGTTGCTGGTGTCGATGGTTTTTGTCGGTGTAGGTATTGGGAATTCAGGCATTTTTGCCGGTGCATCGAGCAGGCAGGCAACGTCGCGGGCAATGCCCCAATGTGATAGCCAGTCCGGGCGGTTCGGGGTGATTTCAACGGTGTAAACAGTATCACCGGGGAATAGTTCACGCAATGAAGTTCCGGTAACGGCATCATTTTCCAATTCCATCAGACCATCATGATCGCTGTCCAGACCCAGTTCACTACTGCTGCAGAGCATGCCGAATGATTTTTCACCACGCAGTTTTGATTTTTTAATTTTAAAATCTTTCCCATCCGGGTCGGAGAAAACCGTGCCGATAGTGGCAAGTGGAACCTTTTTACCCACATCGCAGTTTGGGGCGCCGCAGACAACCTGCAATTCGTTTTTACCATCACTGACTTTACAGACTGATAGTTTGTCGGCACCGGGATGCGGATTGCGTTCTAATATTTCACCGACGACGATGCCTTCCGGAATCGAACATGCGGTGTCGATGGCTTCGACTTCAATGCCGGCCATGGTTAATTTATCTGCCAGTTCCTGGACTGAACAGTCAATGTCAACGTAATGTGACAACCAGTTATATGATACTTTCATGATAATTCCTCATTTACTACATTTTAGATTTATGATTTTAGATTTATGATTGATTATCAGAGGCTTCAGCCTCAATACTTATAAGGATTTTTTATTTATCCTGTATAATCCTGTTCATCCTGTCTAAAATATAATTCAACTAACTAAAAATCACCCATAATGGGTGTTAAAATTGTTCAAGAAACCGGACATCGTTCTCGTAGAGGAATCTGATGTCATTTATCCGGTAGCGGAGCATCGCGAGTCGTTCGATTCCCATACCGAAGGCGAAACCGCTCCATTCAGCCGGGTCATAGCCGACATTGTGGAGAACCTGTGGATCAACCATTCCGGCACCGGCGATTTCAAGCCAACCAGATTGTTTACAGACCCCGCAACCTTTCCCTTTACACATAATGCATGAAAAATCATATTCGACGCTTGGTTCAGTAAACGGGAAGAAATGGGGTCGCAGCCGGATAGAGACCTGCGGGCCGAAAAGTTCGTGCGCGAAGGTTTGAAGAATACTTTTCAGGTCGGCCAAAGAGACTTGACGGTCAATATAGAGGCCTTCAATCTGATGAAAATTCATACTATGGGTCGCATCCGGAGTATCACGGCGAAAACAGCGGCCGGGAGCAACAATTCTAATTGGCGGTTCCTGACTTTCCATCACCCGGATCTGTACCGGTGATGTCTGGGTGCGCAGCAGTCTGCCGTCGGCAAAATAAAATGTATCGCCGGGGTCACGCGACGGATGGTCAGCCGGGGTGTTGAGTGCATCAAAATTGTTATAAACACTTTCCATTTCTGGCCCTTCGGCCACAATAAAACCCATGCGACGGAAGATCGCAACGCAGTCGTCGATAATTTTACTTACCGGATGTTTGGTGCCGCGCTGCCACTGTCTGCCAGGCAGTGAAAGGTCAATGCCGGCAGTTTCACCTGTATCATCCTGTTGCTGGAGGCGTTCTGTTGCGGCATCAATTATTTTTTGAAACCGCTGTTTGCCCTGATTGAATGCAATTCCAACCGCCTTGCGATCTTCGGGAAGGACATTTTTCATTTCACCGCTCAGGGCGGGAAAGAGTCCTTTACGCCCGACGATGGCAATTCTTACCGCTTCGATTTCCTGATCATTGTCAGCTTTTGCCAAATTAACTTCAGCAGCATCCAATGCGGTGTTGATCTGATTAATTATAGAATTTTTCATAAATATCTCTGCTATACCCACTATGGGTAGTTTTTTATCCATTTATTTGGCTGTTTATGCTCAAATGAAAGAAATAAAAGTTAAAATTTCAAACTAAACAAGTATATACTATTAAAAGCGTACAGGCGTGTCCAGGTGCGCCCTCAAAAAATTATTTTATTAACCTAAAATATAGACTGTTATCTAACTTACTTCAAGAGCATTAGCAATTACTTACCAGCTTTTTGCGGATGTTCATCCGTTTTTTTTGTCCGAGCTGGGGCTTGGTGTTCCCGGGGGATTTTGAATATAACCGGCTCTGCCGGAACTTTTTTAGACATGATCAACCAGCCGTCGCTCTTCGAGCTATGGCGAGACGTGCAAGATTGACAAGTTTTTTTTACTTTATCCTGTTTTATCCTGTTCATCCTGTCAAAAATACCTACCCGAGCATAGCGACAGATGAAATAATTTCCTATTATATTAAGATAATTTCAATTAGATGGCAGTGAAACGTTGCAGTTATATTGATTAAAGAAGTAATAGAGAGTATATTGTCCAAAATTGAAATATCATGGAACTGAACTATGGATTTAGCATATAAAATTATAAATGACGGCAGTGTAACTTTGCCGGCAGGTTTTTTGGCCTCAGGCGCTATTGCCGGGTTAAAAGTCAGCAACGCGCCGGATATGGCACTGATTTTTTCAGAAACTCCGGCAAACTTTTCCGGTGCGTTTACCACCTGTTCATTCGCAGCAGCGCCGGTAAAACTTTGTCAGCAACGGGTGATTGAACAACCAACATTGCAGGCGGTAATTGTTAATAGTGGTAATGCCAATGCTTGTACTGGTGCTGGCGGAATGAAAAATGCCGAAGCAATGGCTGATTTGACTGCTGCGGCTCTGAAAATTGAACCCGGGGCGGTGATGGTTTCATCAACCGGCAGGATCGGCGTTCAATTGCCGATGGACAAGATTACGTCCGGTATTAATGCCGCCGTTGCCGCGCTGGACGAAACCGGCGGAAAATGCGCTGCAGAAGCAATTATGACAACCGATACCTGTCCAAAATCAATGGCTGTGGCAATTGAAATCGATGGACAACAGGTTACTATCGGCGGTATGGCTAAAGGTGCCGGCATGATTGATCCTAAAATGACGGTGCCGCATGCGACAATGCTCTGCTATATTACTACAGATGCCGCAATCGATAATAAATTGCTGGGGAAAATGGTTGCTGACGCGACTGAAGAGTCATTTAACCGGATTAATATTGATGGCGATATGAGTACCAATGATTCATTGATTATGATGGCAAACGGGGTATCTGGAGTTGAAATAACCGCGGGCAGTGATAATGCTGAAGTTTTTTATAATGCTTTGAAAGCATTAATGCAGCAACTTGCCAGGGCAATGGTTATGGATGGTGAAGGGGTTACTAAGTTTGTTAATATTGAAATCAGCAATGCGGCAACTGAAGCGGATGCCAAACTGGCGGCCAATGCCCTGGCTAATTCATTACTGTGCAAGACGGCCTGGTTTGGTTGTGACCCGAATTGGGGACGGTTGGTCGCCGCCCTGGGATATTCCGGTGCAGAATTTGATCCCGGTGCGGTAGTTATTCATTATGACGATCAACCGGTGGTAATGAACGGGCAGGATGCCGGTGTGCCGGAAGCAGAATTGGCCAAGGTTCTTCAACAGCGGGAATTTTCGGTTAAAGTGAATCTCAATGCCGGCAATGCTGGTTACTGGATGTGGAGTAACGACATTTCATACGAATATGTCAAAATTAACGCGGAGTATCATACTTGAAAGTAATCAGCAATCAGTAATCAACTATTAATTTTTTTTCTAAATAACGATTTTAAAAGGACATATTAAGATGAAATTTGAAGATATGGAGATTTGGAAGAGGTCAGCACGACTTTCGGCCAATCTATACAAACATTTTACAGAAAGTAAGGACTATGGATTCAGAGATCAAATAACTCGCTCAGCTTTCGGCTATGCTGGTTGGTTTCATTAATTCAATTCAGAATCAATTAAAAACTCAAACAACTGATAGCTAATAATTAACAGCTGAATACTGATAACTGACAGCTGATAACTTTAAAAAAATGGAATTATAAAAATGGATAAAAAAATTTGGATAGAACGTAATCATCAATACACTCTGGTCGATGGCGAGAGTGGATTTTCAATCAATTTTGCCGGTATGAAATTTGCCGACAGTGATCTGGACAATTTGACTGATAAATTCAGTGCAGCCCATGACGAAATGATTAAACTGGAAAATGGTGCCATCAAAAACCCTGATGAGAATCGCCAGGTAACCCATTTCAGTGACCGCATTGAATATGCCGGTTCAGAGCCGTTCCAGGCTGTCGAAGCTTTTGTTGAAGCAGTCCGTAGTGGTGAAATTACCAGTTCTACCGGCAAACAGTTCGAATCAGCCATCATCAACGGTATTGGCGGTTCAGCGCTGGGACCACAACTGATGCAATTTGCGATTAACGGCCCGTTCTGGAACGAATTAAGCAGCGCAAAACGTTCAAATTACCTGAAAATATATTTTCTTGACAACACAGATTCAGCCGGTTTTGCCGATGTTATTCAGGCGATCAAACCTGAAACTACGCTGGTAATCAGTATTTCAAAATCCGGTGGGACGCAGGAGACAAAAAATAATCTGACCGCATTTGAAAAATATTATGATATGCTGGAACTTGATTTTAATCGTCACGCGGTCGCGATTACCATGAAAGAGAGTAAGCTGGACAAACATGCCAATGCTAACAGTTGGCTGAAGATCTTCGAAATGGCCGAATCAACCGGTGGCCGGACCAGTGAAACGAGTATCGTCGGCCATCTGCCGGCATCATTGGCGGGTGTCGATTTTGCCGCCTTCCTCAGTGGCGCGGCGCGCATGGATGAATTGACCCGTAATGCGGATTTCAAAACAAATCAAGCCTATATGTTAGCCGCCATGTGGTATATCGCCGGCAACGGTAAAGGCGATCGCAATATGGTGATTGTTCCCTACGCTGATCGTCTGGTATTGTTATCGCGTTATTTTCAACAGTTAGTTATGGAAAGTATCGGTAAGGAGCTGGATTTGGACGGCAATGTCGTTCACCAGGGCATCAATGTCTTCGGTAACAAAGGCGGCACTGATGCGCATGCCTTTATTCAGCAGCTTAATGACGGGCGTGATGATTTCTTTGTCACCTTTATTGAAGTACTTCAGGATGCCATGCCATTGCCAATGGATGAAACCATCAATATGGGTGATTACCTGCATGGTTTCCAGGCTGGCCTGAGTGCAGCCCTGCGTGGCAAAGGACGTCAGGTTATCGAAATGCAGATTAGTGAAGTAAGTGAAGCAAATCTCGGCATGATTATTGCGCTGTACGAACGTACAGTGGCGGTTTATGCGGAACTGATTAATATTAACGCCTTCCATCAACCGGGAGTTCAATCCTATAAATTGGCGGCGGGAAATATTCTTGATCTGCGTGAAACATTGATGGACAAACTGATTGACCTCGACGGGTTCAGCGGTAACGCGGCGGCCGTCGCAGCCAAAATAGATCTGGCGGATGATGAAATAGAAATCGCCGGACTATTGGACAAAGCCGCCTTGAATTCACCGGACAGCGTAGTTTCTAGAGCTTGGAATGCCACATCGTCTGAATGGATCTATGTTATAAAATAAACATTATCCACCGATTTTCGCATAAGCTTCTGCAAGGGTTGAATTTTGGTCAAAAGCTTATGCGGTCGGTGAAGAGGAATGGTTAAAGGAAAAACTTGCGGTGGCAGGCATTAAAAGAATGAAAATTAAAAACAGCAACGACATATCATTTGTCATAGGAGAAACACCTTAAATTGCCTATTTTAAGAACCTGAGACTCAACCTCTTAAAATAGAAGATTTTTATTCATACATATAGACAAAAACAAGTAATAGATTTGAAATTTAGAGGGGCAGCCCCCGCAGACCAACGGCTGGGCGCGTTGGCAAATAATCCCCATGGGGATTAGGTGGTTTTGCGGCAGGATGTCGCAAAGTACTAGTGTCGTCCGGCGTAAGTTCGTGACCCCCATCCTTCTTTAATTAGACCTTATTTTAAAAGGTTTACGGTTCATTAAAATCAGTTGATAAATATTGTCAAATCATAGAAGGAGTGTCCCCCTTTATGTCAAAATATTATACCGCATCGCAGGCGGCGGAAATGTTCAACATTGAGCTGCCGGATGAGTGTCGTGAGGTTGATAAAATCTATCCGGCACTGATTTCAGAATATTACCTCAATCTGATTGAGCGTGAAGACCCTCAAACTGATCCTATTTGGCAACAGGTTATGCCTCATTCAGCGGAGTTGGCTGATGATGGTATGATTGAAGACGGCTTAGGGGAAGTTGCTCAATCTCCAACATCCAGACTGATTCACCGTTACGCTGACCGGGCAGTTTTATTGACCACCGGACGCTGTGCCACCCGTTGCCGGTTCTGTTTCCGCAAACGCGCTTGGCGGCATGGCGGTGAGCTTGGTGACATCAGCGATAGTGAACTTGATGATGCGATAGACTATCTGAAAGCGAACAATCAGCTTCGCGAGGTACTTATTTCCGGCGGTGATCCTTTAATGTTAAGTAACCGGCGTTTACAGACAATCATTGACAAGATAAATACTGTGCAAAGCATTGAGGTTATCCGCATTGCCAGTCGAATTCCGGTTACCTGGCCGCAGCGCATCAACCGTGAACTCATTGATATATTATCAGCGGCAGGTAATATTTGGTTTTTAACCCATTTTAACCACCCGCAGGAGATTACTGAACAATCCACTGCGGCCTGTCAGGCGCTGATTAATGCCGGAATTCCGGTATTGAACCAGAGCGTTCTGCTTAAAGGAATTAATAACAGTGCTGGTATTCTGGAAGAACTGTTCCGTAAATTGGTAAAAATAAAGGTGAAACCCCATTATCTATTTCATATTGACCCGGTTCATGGCGTCTGGCATTTTGCCACCGGCATTAAACGCGGTCTGGAAATCATGCGAGAACTGCGCCCCCGTCTCTCATCACTGGCGACGCCAATTTTTGCGATTGACCTGCCGGATGGCGGCGGCAAGGTGAATCTGCAGCCGAATTACCGCACCACAAATGGTTTCACTGCGATAGATGGTAGAATTATTGAGCATCCCGGGAAAAATATGTAAATTACGGGTTACGGGTTACGGATGACGGATTATAAAACTAAAAACTGTAAAAATTAACCTGAAACGATAGAGTTGATAGCTTATTTCCGGGGAATCCCCAAACCAGCATAACCGGAACCAAGTATGGCTCTTTCGCCGAAAGTGCTACAAAAGTATTAATTGCAGACAATATATTATTTTTATCTTGCATACTGACCGTCCTCTTCCAACTTCTGTATTATTAACTTTACGGAGTAACAATTTTCCCTGTTTTTATTCCCACTGTATTGCATGGTTAGGTTTTACAGTATAGATTAGAGCTCATTGCGGACTAAATAAAAGTTAAGATTTCAAGCTAAACGAGTATGGGAATGGGACAAAACAAATCGGAAATAAATTCTATCAGCGGTCTGGACGTTATCGAAGAAGGCTTCAGTCTTTTTAAAGATACGATCTTTTCTGCTTTATTGTTTAATTTGCTCGGTACGATACCGTTTGCCATCGGCCTGGTCTATATTATCGGCGACATGAGCTATGGACGCGCCAGTAAGGTCGATATTGCCGGCAGTGCGTTGGTTCTGACTTTATTGTGGATGTGGAATAACCTCTGGCAGGCGGTTTACCGCACACGCCTGGTTGATACCCGTTGTCTACGTGAACCGACCAGAATTAATCTGCGTTCTTTGAGCAGAATATTTATCCGCCAGAATATAGTTCAACCTTTCGCGCTGTTTTTTTCTCCTTTGGCAGTTTTTCCCGGAATGTGGTGGGTGACAGTATTTTTCAATGTTTTCGGGGTTGATTATCGAGATAATCCTGGTGTTCGCGAACAGATAAATCGCAGCAAAGCGATTGTCGGCAGTGATTTTAAGCGTACCTATCTGCTGATGCTGGTTATCTGGTCATTCAGATTTCTGATCATGGCTGATATTATTATGATATTTATCTTTGCTCCGGTTTTGCTGAAAATGCTCTTTGGGATTGATACGCCGTTTTCACAGGCCGATTCGATTTTGTCGAGTTTACGGATAATCTTCAACAGCACTTTTTTCAGTTCGGTATTTGTTACCGCCTGGGTCTGTTACAGTCCATTGGAAAAAGCAATCTGGGCGGTGATGATTTTTTACGGCGAATCAGGGAAAAAGGGCTATGATATAATTGCGAATCTGAGTATGCTGGAGCGTCAGCGCGGCATGAAAATTGTGCTTTCCAGCTTAATTGTTTTTTCTGTAATGTTTGGATACGTCAGCACGGCGGCGGCCGAATTAGTGTCACCAGTGGCGGAACAGACGGTTGCTCCCGCTGAATTGAATGACAAGATTAAACAAACCTTGAGTAAACGTGAATATCAATGGAAATTACCGGTTGAACGTGCCAAAACCGGTGAAGTAAAATCTGTACTCGGTTCCTTTGTTGAATATATTATCGAAGAGATTGAAGCTGCAGCTAAATGGTGCTTTGATCTATGGGAAAAAATATTCGGCAAGAAAAAAGTGGTAGAATCTAGTAAATTCGGTGCTTTTTTAGGTTGGCTCAGTGCTAATCGATATGTTTTAATATGGAGTGTGATTGGACTTAGTTTGCTGATTATCGGCTGGGTTGTTTTCCGTTGGTGGCGCGGACGCATAAAAACTCCGGCGATAAAGATTACTGAAGCACGGGTAAAAGAGATTGACCTTACTGATGAAGGAAATGTCGTCGCGGATGATCTGGAGGAAGATGAATGGCAGGATTTAGCCTCTCGTTTGGCGGCGGAAGGTAAACTTAAATTGGCGATGCGGGCGATGTTCCTGGCGGGGATCAAAGCATTGGCGGATCGGCATTTGCTGACGATTGCCCGTGGTAAAACCAATCGTGATTATCGGCGTGAACTTGTGCGTCGTGGCCATAGTGAACCGGGAAAGATTGAACTCTTTAATGTAAATCTGGGAATATTTGAGAAAATATGGTATGGGGACTATGCAATCGCGAACAGTGATTTTGACAGTTTGAGCGCGAATGTAAAGCAAATCATGAATTAGAGGAGTGACCATGAGATGTAATGAAACTCAAAGTAGATAGTATGAGAAGGTTGACCTCCTCAGCCGAAGTGTGATATATTATAATCACCTTCAAATAACTAACGCACTAAAAAGTGCAAGGAGATCAACCATGAGTAACAATAGCATAGAATTA
>JAKIUY010000009.1 GCA_021647315.1 Victivallaceae bacterium | reverse complement strand
AAGCTACCGTCTCAAAAATAGAAAAAAGGAGGTTGACAACGAGTTAAATCAAACGTAGATTAAAAAATGATAGGGGTGGTACATTTTGAAGTGACCGCAAGTGGTACACTTTGGGTGACCGCTGACACAATATTTTCTTATCTTGTTTTTTTAGAAGATATTTTATATTTTTAAGTTGTGATAATGTATTAGGAATTCTTGCTTCTTCTTTTTCATAAATTAACAATTTTGCTATAATAATATTTAATATGCAAAAATCAAGTATATTTTCCTGACTTTTTTTCGGTAAATTTATCATAATATCCCTATTTATAACAATTAATTTTTGCAGTGTACTTACAGGAATATTGTATTTTTGAAGTAAAGCAAACATTGTAATAAGTCCAGGTTTATAAAATATATGATTTTGGGTTATTTTTCCTAAATTAAACCATTTTTTAAAATCATCTATTACTGAATCCCATTTTTGCAGTTCAACATTTTTCAAAATTTTATAAGTATATATATTCCTTAATACAAATAAAACTGCAAAAAGTTTACGATTTTTTATATTTGGCTCTTCTAGATAAAAATGTTTTTTTTCTGCATTAAAAGCACTATCAAATAACTTGAAGAGTCCTTTTTGTTTTGCGATGGCTAATTTATTAGCCAAAAATCCATTTTTTTCTATTTTTTTAAACTCATATTTCTCAAGGGCGTTTATATCATTGCTTATTTGTGATAAGCTGTATTTTTGCAGCAATGATTTGTCATTCCAAATAAGATCATAAAACTTTTCTAGTTTCAGGATATAATGCATACCCTCATTATTATTTTCTCTAAAATAATCATAATCATAAATTTTTGAACTAAAACAAGCAATATTTGTCAGCATAATAAATACTGTAATAATCCATTTTTTATTTTTAAAAATAAACATTATACTACTCCTTGATTTGACTATTTTTTAGGTTTCTTCGTTTTTTTATTCTTATTTTTACATTTTTTTATTCTTTTAAATGGAATTTTTTTAGGCTGTGAACTAATAATTTTAGCTAATCCTAATCGCCTAACTGAATATCTTTGCAGCGATGGTAGTGTTGATGCTACAAGGGTACCAAGTCCCTCCAGTAAAGAAGAAAACCAGGGGGGGCTCAGGAGAGCGTGAAGTCATCCAATCAACAGGTTTAAGTTTTTTTGTCTTAACAGTACGGGTATAACTACCTTTTGCTCCGTTACATACACATTCCCAATTCCCAATATACTCTTATTTTCCACGAAACAACTGCCGTATCTCCTACTTTGCTGTTCGATCCTCCTCCTCATTGCCCCTGCTGAACTGGGGGACGTACGTCGCAAACAGAACTGGGCAGAACTGGGGGACGTACGTCGCAAATTTGTTTAGAACTGGGGGACGTACGTCGCAAATTTGTTTATAACCAGTATTTTATAAAATCATACCTCTGCTTAAAATTTTGTTAGAAGCTAAAAAACAGGCTTTTTTTAGAGAACTGGGGGACGTACGTCGCAAATTTGTTTATAACCAGTATTTTATAAAATCATACCTCTGCTTAAAAAGAGAACTGGGAGAACTGGGGGACGTACGTCGCAAATTTGTTTATAACCAGTATTTTATAAAATCATACCTCTGCTTAAAATTTTGTTAGAAGCTAAAAAACAGGCTTTTTTTAGCTTTTAACAGTCAATCAGTCTCATTTGAATGAAGATAGCATCTGTTTTTCTTAAATCCAATAAACTGCCGTTTTTATTCCATCTAAAAAGATTCCAAGCAAGAACCTACTTTTGTAAGTTATTCATTTACAAGATAATCACGACGATCGTCCCCCCATTTTAACCCATTTTAATCGTCCCCCCATTTTACGATCTAAAAAGATTCCAAGCAAGAACCTACTTTTGTAAGTTATTCATTTACAAGATAATCACGACGATCGTCCCCCCATTTTCCAACGATCGTCCCCCCATTTTCCATTTTATATCACGACGAGCGTCCCCCCATTTATTTTGTAAGTTATTCATTTATTACCCATTTATTACCCATTTACCACCATTTCCCATTTCCCAATTTCCCATTTCGCTGCGTGGTTTCCGCGGTTGTACCGTTCAGCAACTGCATGGAATTTCTTCTCCCGAGTGTGTCATAACTGTATTCAAGTTTACGATTTAATATATGGGGAAGTGTGACAGAATCAAGTGAAGAGTCGGTATTGTTCTATTTTCGGTCGATCCTACATTGGCAGGGAGTTTTATTTGGACTTTTTTTACTCAGTCCGGGGTCTGGAACTACATTAAACTTTAGGGCATTGACAGGCACAGTGACAAATCCGCTTAATGGCTTTGCAATCGTTCTGTTTTGGCTGTATTTTATGAAGAGAGGCACTTTCAAAAGTCTCTACAGAGATTTTTAATTTTGACGGCACCTTTTGGTTTTGAGCTTATTTATCCAGCACCTAACTGGCTTGCAAGTAGAGACACTTAAGTCTATACTTTAATATTTAGGTACTGGATCAAAGTTTACTCGTCCAAAATGTTAAAACCATGCTCGCGTTGGACCTTTGCCTGCCCGAACGTAGTGACGCATGAAATAATCACGCAGTAGAAATCATTAAGAATTGGATACCCAGTTTTGCAGTTTTGTAGTAGGTCACAATATAACAAATAAAATTAAGGATTATATTAAAAATGATAATAAAATCAACTGTTGATGCAGGCAATTGCCTGCAAGTTAAACTTTCCGGCAGTCTTGATCTGGCTGGCGTCGAAGCTGTTGAAATGGACTTTGCCGCCCTGCTGGCTGGGGAACAACATTTGCTGATTGATCTGGCAGAAGTCGATTTTATCGCCTCAATGGGTATCAGAATGTTATTAAGCGGAGCTAAACAACTTAATCGTCGCGATTTGAAACTGGTTTTAGCGGCACCTAATGAGTGTGTCAAAGAGGCATTGAAAATAACCAATATCAACTCTATTATTCCGGTTTTTGACACTATTGACCAAGCGGAAACAGCACTTTAATATTGTTTTTTAAGTTAATGAGTGCCTGAACGAAAACACCGGTTATTTCATTTCGGCTCAAACCGCACCCTAACGGCTTCAAATCATCAAGCCACATGCCGCAAGAGTATGCAACTTATGATTTAAAACCATTATTGCACAATTTGATCTCGAAATTAACTGAATCGGGAGTTTGCGTTCAGACACTAAATGAGGTTTGTTGTGAATAATCATTTTGACTTTACCATTGGCAATAGTTTTGATGAATTGAGCACCCTATGCAAACAGCTGCATGGCCTGCTTGAGGAACGGCATATTCCATCAAAAAAATGCTATGTTGTAATGTTAGCTTTGGAAGAGATGATTACCAATACCATTAAATACGGTTATGATGATAATAACGCACATCAGATTAAAGTCATTATTGATTTTGCTGGAGCAATAAAGTTAACGATTGAAGATGACGGGCACCAGTTCGATCCACTGCAGAGTAGTCTTGATGCGCAGTCAGCAACGATCGAAGAATGCCAAATTGGCGGCATGGGAATTCATCTGACTAAGAGCATGGTTAACTCAATGTCATACCGCCGTAACAATGACTTGAATATTCTTACTATACTCGTTTAGGCTGAATTTTAAATTTTTATTCTGTACAATTGAGCTTAATTTGCTAGATAAGCTAACTAAAAAATACCCATGATGGGTATATGATAATACAAAATGGGATTGAGTATCTAATCATGAAAATTTTAAGCGGAAAGTGGTCTTTTTACATTAATGGCACGCTGATTGCGTTATTCATCATGCTCTCGCTTTACCTGTTTGATGATACATTGGGGATGAGTGACGGTATGCTGGCAGTTTCAGAATTTGTTCGTGACTCAACCGAAGCTGGCGAAATTAAAGCCCCTCCCACCTTGAACTGGCAACTTGGACTGCTCGGCGGCATCCTGATTGGCGCACTGGCATCAGCCATTATCAGCGGCAGTTGGAAAATTCAATTTGCGCCGAAAGATTCGGGCGGAATTGTTGCCGGCATCTGGAAACCGATCGTTCAGGGCGTCGGTGGCGGATTTCTGGTTATGCTGGGATTGCAGATTGCCGGCGATTCGTTTTGGGGTCAATGGTCAGCAGCAATTCAACTATCTTCCGGTGCCTGGATATTCATTATCAGCATGTTTATTGTTGCATCGGCGGCATCAATACTGCTTGATCGTCATCATGAAAAAGGCAAAGGAGGAGAATAACCATGGAACCACTTGCATTGACCGGAAACTTACGCATTGCCATTGCGATAATTGCCGGCATCGGCTTGGGTGTTTTGCTGGAAAAATCTGACCTGATCTGGCGCAAAACAACACTTGACGCGCTGCGGCTTAAAGATGGTCGCCTGCTGACAACCTTTCTCTTTTCTATATTTGTCGGAGTAATGCTTTTTCAGTTGCTGCTTCAACAGGGACTGGTGAATATTCAAGTCCGGCCTGCGGCATTCTGGCCCTCGCTTATCGGTGGAATAATCTGTGGTATCGGGCTGATTATATGTGCAAAAGTGCCGATTTCGGCGATTGCGTCGTTTGCGGCCGGACGTATTCATGCACTCTGGGTCATTATCGGAATGATCCTGGCATATTCAGCAGTCAACGCGGTATCGGGATTTCTCTCCGATACGCTATACACCTGGAGTAAACCGATTCCATATCATGAACAGGCAGGGGACTACTTTTCATTTGAAAATCCCGCACTCTGGTTATCAATTATCTCGCTGGTGCTGGTGCTTTTTATCCAGTTCACCATTGGCAGAGGAGATAATGATTAATGGAAAGTTATTTAACCTGTTCCACCTTCGGTTCGGAGTTTTGATGCGAAGCATCTTCGGAATGCGACAGTTGGGCACCACGCAGTGAAATTATTTTACGCTTTCCAGGCGAGCTAAAATAGACAAATTAGGTTTGATGTTATTTGAAAAATATCAATCGCCAAGTGAAAAACGGTACGGAACTCTCTTTTCGCTTTGTGTTTTAAAGTTGATTTTAGTTCCGGCAAAGCCGGTTTTATTTAAGAAAGTTAAGTGCTGATCATTGTATATTTTAAAGTAGGGAAATCTAATAAGAGGAAATCTTTTATGTTTGACATTCGCAAAACTGCATGTTTTATATCTATTGTACTGTCTATTGTTTCGCTGGCCGCTCATGGTAAATCAAAAAAGAAGGAAATTGATCCAGCGACAGCAATGGTTTCGATAAGTAGTCGCAACGGAAAAGCTATCGGTTTTATAACTCAGTACGGTAAACGGCGCGTCATTGTTACTAGTGCTTTGGCTGTATTTGATAATGAAGATATAACGGTTACTGACAGCAATAAACGTAGGCTTAAAACCAAAGTATATTACTTTGCTAAAGATCGTGATCTAGCGATACTTTATATAAAGGGGAGGAGCATTAAAACCCTGCCGTTTCTGCCCTTGGAGGGAAATGCATCTGAGCTGAAGACTGATGGAAAAGTCAAAACATTCGGCAAGCTCGGGGAGCAGCAGATTAAAACGCTTGATAAAACTTCCATTGTGCTTTCAAATTCGATAGAAAAAGTTGCATTCGGCACCCCGGTTATCTCTGAAGAGACCGGTAATGTTATCGGCGTCGTTGTCCGTATGACAGATGACTCGGATATGGCAAAAGACAAAATTTCTTTAACCCCAATCGGTAAATGTATTGCCAGACTGGATAATATAAGCAAAAAACAGTTGATTAGGAGAGGTAGTTCAAGTTACGGCAGAGACTTGAGACATTATCAAAAACTCAGAGATATCAATGAATGGGGTGATGTAGTGATGCAGGCTCTTTCAGATAAATATCTTGGAGGAATTGATATAAGTAAAAAGTTACCGAAAAATCTGGTCTGGAAAAACCGGAACGGCATAAAAAGTTTAAATATTCCTCTCAGGTATAAAATAATGAATGATATAGTCAAACAGCTGGAGAGTACACGATACAAGGATGGTTATAATAGTGATAATGCTGGAAACTATACCCCGACAATTAACTCAATCTACCTGCTTGACATAACTAAAAAATACATATCATTTTCTGCCAGCAGCCTCCGTAAGAGAAATTCAGACTACTATGTTATCGAACAGGCCAGCAGGGCGTTGCTGGCTCATAATGATATGCTATGCAAAAAAATTAAAGTAATTCAAAGTATTATAGCTCATAACGATATGTTGAAACGAAAGGGCAAGCCGAGGGTAAGCAAGCTAGGAAAAATAAAACGCATTAAAGCTTCCTATGACAGGCGTTAATCTTCTAGTATAATGATTCAGTTTGAAATTTTAACTTTTATTTTCTAATTTTTGGCAGAGCAGGCTGAAAAGTAAATTAAAGCCTATCCGAACGGGTATAATTGCTTGTAAAAATATGAAACTGCATTTAGATTGCTTTATCGGAAAATCTGGAATCAACTATGGATAAAAAACAGCAGAAACTATTTGGAGTGTTTAGTAGCCTGAAACTGGTTCTTATGCTACTGTTAACAGTTGCCGCTATTACTGTCACTGCCGAACCGCAAAAAACTTACCGGGTATTGATTCTAAATTCATCTAATTCGCAAACTCCTGCATCAAATCAGATTGTTCAGGGAATTATTGATATATTGGGCAAGGCATCGCCAAATATCGTGTGCTATACAGAATTTCTGGACAGTGCCAGCTTCAGCAAGACGCCTGAACTGGAAGCGTTGCTACTTAAATATTTAAAACTGAAATATCCGGGCAAGTTTTTTGATTTTGCTGTTGTTACCGATGATATCTCGTATCAGTTTTTTCTGAAAAATCACCGTAAATTTCTGTATCAGACCCCTGTTGTTTTCTGTGGGGTCAATAATTTTTCACGCAATCAAGTGCGTGGGATCAATAATATAACCGGTATAATTCAACGCACCGACAGCCTGCCGTTGCTCCAACTCGCATTGCGGCAAAATCCGTGGGCTGAAGATTTGTGGATAATTTGTGACAGTACGCCTGCCGGTCAATCCGTGTTACAATCAATTGCCCATGCTCTGAATGTTGTCAAAGCTGAATATCCTAAATTGAAAGTAAACTATCTGCTGGGACAAAATATTTCGACCCGTGAGCTGATTAAAAAGATGCGGAGCTGCTCATCCAGAGGCATTGCCATAGTCGGACCATGGACAAAAAACTTTCAGGGGGTTCAGAATCCGTTCAACCGCAAGGTCTATCAGCAGTTGAGTGCGTCGGCAAAAGTCCCGCTTTATGGTTTTGGCGAGCGTTCAAACGGTGATGATTTTGTCTCTTGCCGGATAAACTCAAACTATAATATCGGTAATGAAGCCGCATATATTATTCTTGAACTTGTTTCAGGAACCCCGATCTCACAGATTCGGATCGACAGTCGTGATAACCGGCAGTTTGTATTTAACTGGAAACAGCTGCAATACTGGAAAATATCTCAGGATAATTTGCCTGCCGGTGCTAAAATTATCAATAAGCCACACTCTTTTTATGATAAATACAGACCATATATCTTGCTATCCAGTGGAGCATTACTCATCCAGGCACTGGTTATTATCCTGCTTTTTATTAATATTTACCACCGCAACCGTCTCCGCCGTGAATTACAGGAAAGTGAACAGCGGCTTCGCAAGGCTCTGGATCTAGTACCGCATGTAATCATGGCAGTTGACATTAATGACAACATTCTGCTGGCAAACCGAACTGCGGCTGAGGTGTTCAATATCGATTTGAAAAATATCGCCGGCAGCAATCTTCGTCAAATTTACGGACCGCCTGGGTTGGCAAAACTGCTTCGAGACAATCATGGTACGTTTGAACAGGATGAACCATGCTTGATGCCAAATATGGCAATCAGGGACGAGACCAGTGGCATGTTGTATGAATATTCTCTGACCAGAAGTCCATTTCCTTTCGGAAATAACCGTGCGGCAGTTCTGCTGTGTGTTGTTGATAATACCGCATTGCGGGAATCAGAACAGGAACGGCGCCAGAATGAAGAACTCTACAGAAATATTTTCGAAAATAGTGAAGGCGGTATTCTTTTCGCCAATCTGGAAAATATGCAGGCTGTTCACGCGAACCCGGCATTCTGCAAAATGCTCGGTTATCATCATGATGAAATAATTAAACTCGGCATTAAAGATTTTTACCCGCTTGAACTGCATGGAATTATCGGTAACGCAACGAACCAACTGCGAAACAGTTCAGCAGTGACAAAACATTTTACCGCTCTGCCTGTGCTGCGTAAAGACGGCATGTTGATTTTTGCCGACATAACTGCTGGAACAATAATGCTGGACGGACAAAAGTGCATGGTCGCATTTTTTGTCGATGTAACAGAACGGCAGAAGATTGAAAATGAGTTAGTTCAATGGAAAGACCGTCTGGAACTGGCATTAAATAGCAGTCGGCTTGGGATGTGGGACTGGTTCCTCAATACCAATATGACTCAGGTCAATGACACAATGCTGGATATTCTCGGCGTTACTCGGGAAGAGTTTTCAAACGAATACGGCTTTATTAAAAATTTCATCCATCATGAAGACCTGCCAGTAGTGAAACAGGCACTCTCAGCTCACCTTAATGGCGGGGCGGGGCTTTATGAAGTGGAATTTCGTATTAACCGCAACTATCGCAAATGGATCTGGCTACAGTTAATCGGTAAGGTTGTAAAAAGTGATAGAAGAGGCAAGCCTGAACGGATGATCGGCTTTGTTCAGGATATTACTGAACGCAAGAACTTTGAGGACGAGCTACGGCGGGCTAAAGAACGGGCTGAAGAAAGCGACCGGCTCAAATCATCATTCCTGGCCAACATGTCTCATGAAATCAGAACCCCGTTAAATGCCATCAGCGGTTTTGCCAATCTGGTAAATGATAAGACATTGTCAGATGATAAATTAGAAGAGTACACCCAGTTGATATGTAAAAGTTCCGAGCAGTTACTTAAAATAATTTCTGATATTCTTGACTTGTCCAAAATAGAAAATCGACAACTGGAACTTAATAATGCACCGCTTAAGCTGGATGAAGTGCTACACAGTATCTATCATATCTTTGCCGCCAGAGCAGCACATGAACATGGCGATAAGGTTGAATTGCGTCTGGTCATGCCTCCTGTTTTATCGCAGACTGTAATATTTGCCGATGAATCCCGGCTTATTCAGGTATTTACCAATCTACTTGGGAATGCTATGAAATTTACTGCCGACGGCTATATTGAATTCGGTTACCAGCTTTGCGCACCGGAAATACTCTTCTATGTCAAGGATACCGGAACCGGGATTCCAGCTGAAAAACATGAATTAATCTTCGAGGAATTCGCCCAGGCGGACAATACTATTACCAAACAATATGGTGGAACCGGTCTTGGCCTTTCAATCTGTCGGCAATTGGTCAATTTGATGGGGGGAAGAATATGGCTTGAGTCAAAACCGGGACACGGATCAACTTTTTTCTTCGCTCTGCCGGAAAACAGACCATCCTGATTAATAATAATCCACTGCCGTAAACCACAGGGGGTCTCTTGGTAAACTAAAACATTTCTTTAAAAACCAACCGCAAAATTTTAATTTTGAGGTCAGAAATCTTGATCTGTAGGAAATAGAGATGACACCAAAACAATTCGCGAGGACGTCGCTTCCACATTTAAGGTGGGAGCAGCCTCCCGGCTGCGAATAAAGGTGTCATTAACAGTTTCCTCTGATAACACTTCAATTAAGCTCAAACTTTACACTGGGGTAAGGATTTCTGATTTTCTTGACTTTACAGCTAGAAAAGAGCCATGCACTTGGATAAAGTTTTCTGTTTAAGTACCGGGCTTATTTGTCAATGCTAACGCAATGCCAAGACATCTTTTTCATACTGTTTGACGCCAGCCATCCATTCAAAGCCGACTCCGGTTTCATGTTTTGCACAGAAATAGTCCCAGACGGCACCGAACGGCATCGTTTTGAGCTCTTCAAGCATGGCGAGGCGACTGCTGTTATCTCCTTCAGCTTCAAAACCTCTAAGCTGGGCTGTCGGTTCAAGCAACGCGGCCAATAATGCTTTCTGCATGGCTCTGGTTCCAATAACCCAAGCTGCGATGCGGTTGATACTGGCATCGAAGAAGTCCAGGCCGACATGAACCCGTTCAATAAAATCACCCCGCACAATTTCCTGGGCAATGGCATAGAGTTCATCTGATAATGTCACCACATGGTCACTGTCCCAGCGTACGCCGCGACTGACATGGAGCAGGATTTCATCGACAAAAGTCATAACAGATGAAATTTTATCAGAAATAACTTCAGTCGGATGAAAATGTCCCGCGTCAAGGCAGAGCAATTTGTTATTGGCTGTCGCATAGCCCATATAAAACTCATGCGAGCCGACAACATAACTTTCGGATCCGATACCGAACAGCTTACATTCGACCGCATCGAGCAGGTATTCAGGATTATTGGCAGATGCGAATATTTTATTCAGAGAATCCTGAAGTCTTAAGCGCGGATTTTTACGATCCACCGGTGTATCTTTGCTGCCGTCCGGAATCCAGATATTATTAACGCACGGCGAACCTAATGCCTGCCCCATATCAGTGGCAATTTTGCGACAAGCGATAGAATGGGCAATCCAGTAGTCACGAATACCTTTATCGGCATGACTCAGAGTAAACCCGTCATCCGCATTTGGATGTGAAAACATGGTCGGATTAAAATCAAGCCCCATGTTATTTTGCTTCGCCCAGTCAATCCAATTCTGAAAATATTTAGTTTCAAGCTGATCGCGTTCAACTGTGGCACCATTAGTTTCTGCATAAATAGCATGAAGATTAAGCCGATGAGTGCCGGGAATAAAACTTAATGCTTTATCCAGATCCTGACGAAGTTGATCTGCGGTATGCGCCTTGCCGGGATAATTACCAGTGGCCTGAATACCACCACTTAACCCAATATCCGGATTTTCAAATCCAGCAACATCGTCACCTTGCCAACAATGAATAGAGATAGCGATCTGTTCAAGTTTATCCATTGCCACATCACAATCAACCCGCATTGCCGCATAACGCTCTCGAGCCAGTTTATAACTTTTTTCGATTGTATTCATAGTCTGTTTTTCCTTTTTTTGAGTATAATTTAATTTATATAAATAAAATAGCATAATTTTTTAGAAAAAACCTTGATTATTTAATCAATAAGTAGCATTATATTGTCAGAAGAATAAAATGCATATTTTTAACTTAATAGGGAATTGTATTTTGAGGGAAAAGAAAACCACGGAGACCCCAAGCCACAAAGATTTTATATGAAAAAACTGTTTTTAACTAATTATGAATATATAAGCAACTCAGACCTGCCGGTTAATTTATTGAGGCGGTCCCCCCAGCCGGACTATCCGTTGCATTCACATGAATTTTCTGAATTGGTGATTGTCTATGCAGGCCATGGGGTTCAGATTACTGCTGATGGCGATTATGAAGTCAGTTGTGGTGATGTTTTTGTGGTTGATTGCATGATGAGTCATGGATATCGTGATACAGCGGGGCTCAAACTAGTTAATATTATTTTTGACCTTAAGAACCTGGAATCTCCATTGTCTGACCTGCCGCTATTTCCATCATTCCATCTGCTTTTTTCACTGAGTGGCAAGTTAAAACCGACCTCATCGCCGCGCGTCGGGCTCCGACTTAACGATGCTCAAATTGAAACTGTAATGGCAGTGGTTGATGCAATGGAAACAGAGCTGCTTGACAAACCAGTAGGCTACCGAATGATGTTGACCGCACAATTTATGCAACTCGCAACTTTACTGATCCGCTGTTACGAACATCAACCACAGAGTGAACAAAACAGCCAAGTCACAGGATTGGCGGCGGTACTAGGTTATATCAATCGCAACTATCGCAAGAAAATTACGCTAAAAGAGTTGGCCTCTTTTGCTAATATGTCGGAGAGTTCGCTCAATCGTATGTTTCATCTGGCAGTTAAAGAGTCCCCGATCAATTACTGCAATCAGCTCCGTATTCATAAAGCAATTATCCTGCTCCTGAATACGGAGTTAAGTGTTTCAGAAATCGCCACCACCACCGGTTTCGAAGACAGTAACTATTTTTCCCGTAGCTTCCGGCAAATTATCGGCGAATCCCCACGACAATACCGGATGAACAATTGCCCGGCAGAATAATTGACAGCAGAATGATTTTGCTTCCTTTCCCAAATCTGTGGGTTAAAGTTCCGGCGGAGCCGGTTATTTTCTTCAAAAAAGTGGACAAGCCCCGTTAGGTGGCGACATAAAAAGGGGCGTTTAATTGGATCTTAGAGCGGAGCTTTAACCCACAGTTTCTGGAGAAGAGCCGAAAACAGTAAAAATGTCAGATTAAGAATGCTTTATTTTTATACTAGTCCACGTGCTTTTTCTAGCCAACTAAAAATTTTATCTGCTCCCAACGGTAACTCCCGGCCAGTTATCTGTTCTGAATGGAGTTGCGGGAAGTCGCGCTTTATTATAAAGATTACATTCAGGGTTATCAGCCCAGCCATAACGCACTGCGACTGGCTGTTTAACCTTATTACTCCAGACAACAACTTTACCATTTTCGATTTCAGCATTAGCGTTAAAAAACTTTTTATCTTTGCCGGCAATGGTAAAACCTTTAAGCTTACCATTACTGCCTTTTGCCATAAGTCCAGAACCGGTATGGCTAAAACTCAGCAGGGCATGTTCATTATTAATCACCATTTTGGCAAATATCGGGCCACAGGGCTCCAGTGGTTGTTGATAGTGTGAAGCGAGAGCATTTAGTGCTAGACGCTTGCCGACATCCTGTTTGTTTTTCGGGTGAATATTTTTTGCCTCGCCGATATCAATAATCACCGCCATACCGGTATTCGGTAGCCTGAGGGTTATCAGTTGCGCTTCACGCAGTTCAGCCCAGGTGCTGTTACCAGGATCAGGTTTTCTAGCGTGAAAATTGGCGAGTTGCACAAAATAGAACGGGAAATCTCCCTGTTGCCAGCGAATTCGCCAATCCTGGATCATCGCGGGAAAAAGTCGTTGATACTGATGTGCCCGGGAGGCATTACTTTCACCCTGATACCAGATTGCGCCGGTAATCGGGAACTTTACTAATGGATTAATCATTGCATTAAACAAAAAACCAGGATTACCTTGCAGTCTGCTGGGATTGCGCGGTTGCGGTGGAATATTAACTGCCGGTTCAGCAAAATATTGCCAACTGCCACTTAAATCAATTTTATTACTCTCAAATTCAGCTGGTTGCAGTGACATTTCAGGATGTTTTCCGCCCCAGAGACCTCCGGCGCCCAGAACATCTATCACCATCGAAGTAAGCACATTTTTACCCGGTTTGACCAAGTGCCCGGGAACCGTGTAGTTCCGTGGCGTCTGCCAGTAGTCACTAATCCGATTTTTCATACTGCCCATGCCGCCAACTTTGATGCCGTTGAAATATGTAATATCCACTTCATCAATTGCACCCAGTTTCAAGGTTAAAGTTTTCCCAGCCCAATCAGCAGGTATATCAACACTTTTTCTAAACCAGACAACGCCGTCATATTTGGGTAAACCTGCCTTTTCCCATATTGTTGGTAACTGCATCGTCAACCATTTACTGTCATTCAGCTTAGGATCAGCCATTTTTTTCCCATATTCCACATTCGCTTCAATTTTTTCTACTGCATTGAACCCGATTTTACGTAAAGCCATAATTCGCCGGTATTCTGCTATTAGCTGCTGTTTCTTTTTTGAGACCTTGGGAATTCTATTGATGCGCATTTGTAGTGAGGCTAAGGTCTGTAACATCTCCATGCTAGTCCACGCTTCAGCGGGCGTTCCACCCCAAGATGAATGAAGCAGACCAATTGGAATATTCAGTTTCTGATGTAATTTACGGCCGAAAAAATAGGCTGCGGCAGAAAAATTAGGTACGGTATTCGGGGTGCATAACTGCCAGCCGCTGGATTTCGTCAACTGTTCAAGTGGTTGCGGACTGGTATTACGTACCGCAGTAAAAAGCCGCAGTTTTGGGTAATCAGCAACTTTAATTTCATTAACCGCATTACTAACTCGTTTAACTGGAAATTCCATATTCGACTGCCCGGAACAAACCCAGATATCGCCAATTAAAATATCGTTTAAAACAATATTTTCTTTGCCCTGCACTATTAAACTGTAAGGCCCGCCTGCCTTGAGTGCCGGAAGCTCTGCCGTCCATTTCCCAGTTAAATTAGAAACGGTTTTCACACTATTCTCGCCCAATGTAACTTTTATCAACTGCCCGGGCTCAGACTTGCCATATATCTTAATCGGTCTATTGCGCTGCAATACCATGTGATTGGTAAACAGTGGATTCAGAGTAATATTTTCGGCCGGGGCAATTGTCTCTCTGTTTTGTGCCTTGTCCGGCGTTGAGCTACACCCAGAAAACAGGAGGTTTGTTCCCACTACAATCGCGATAAAAAATAGTTTGATATTCATGATAAATATACCTTATTTTAATAAAAAATCTGCTGTAAGGTTCTATGTTTTCCTCGGGACTACGCCCGAAAAAATGGTATCCTTCGGACGCAACCAGTATGGCGGCTGCTCCTGCACCGTCTTTTACCATGCATAAAGCATGGGTAGCCCCTGAGGGGGCGAATGTCAGCATCCTACTACGCGTAAAGCTAAGAAGTGCAGACAGACATCTGACTTACTTTTTAACACAAATATATTATGTCGAAAGTTTTATACATGTCAGGCACCAAGCACCTATCTCCGAATGCAGTGACGGACGAAGTAATTACCTCAATTAATATAAAAACAATTATGCTGATTTGCAAGTACAGTTGTCCGTGCTAGATTTTATTATACAGGAAAACATTGTTTAAAAACAGGAAAAATTCAGGCATGGAACAGATATTGGAACATTTCACCGGGTACTTGACGTTGGAAAAAGGTTTGAGCCGCAACAGTGTCATGGCCTACCGGAGTGACCTAATTGATTTTATTACATTCCTGAAAGGCAATGCGATCAATGATTTCAGTACCGCCAGCCGCCATGATATTATGGATTATCTGGGACATGCCAAAGATGAAGGTTACGAACCGGCAACGCTGGCCCGGCGCCTGGTGTCGATAAAAGTACTTTTCCGTTACCTGTTCCAGGAACGATTGATTCCGGCTGATATTACTGAAGTGCTTGACTCGCCAAAACTGTGGAAATTGTTGCCAGATTTTCTTTCTACGGCCGAAGTTGACAAATTATTGAAAGCCTATCCTGCTACCGGCAAAGATCCACTGACCTTCAGAAACCGGCTGATTCTTGAAATAATTTATGCCTGCGGCCTGCGGGTTTCCGAAGCAACCGGACTGCAGAAAAATTCGGTCAGCTTCGATGATAAAATTGTCCGGGTTATCGGGAAGGGCAATAAAGAACGGATTATTCCAATCGGCAAGACCGCCTTAAGGTTATTGCGTCGTTATCTGGATGAAATCAGACCGCGACTGGTGCAGGATGATCACGAAGCTGCCCTTTTTATCTCAAATAATGGGCGCAAACTTGACCGCGAACGGGTCTGGGGTATTATCAAACAGGCCGCGCGCCTGGCAGGTATTCGCAAGAATATTTATCCGCATACTTTGCGTCATTCATTCGCCAGCCATCTTTTAGGCAATGGTGCCGACCTCAGAGTGATTCAGGAGATGTTAGGTCACGCCGACATCAGTACCACCCAGATATATACCCACGTCGATCAACAACGCCTGATTAAAGTACATAAACAGTTCCATCCCCGTGGATAATACTAATAGCAAGGTGCATAATCGCCACAAAAGTCATTTTTTGCAGAATGATTTTTTGGGCTCATCACGGTTATCCGTATTGTACCCTCAAATCACCTTATCAAGTGTGAGTGTAGGCAAGTCAAAGATTTTGAGCTTAAAGTAGTCCTGATCCCTATATCCATATGCTTGTCTATTTAACCAACCAATTTTATTGTTAAAACCTTCCATCCCTGCACTCGTTAACTTATCATGCTTCCAATATCCCTTAATGCCTTCCATATTTTTTTGTATTGTTTTTGCCATTGTTTTCATCGAAGCAATTTCAGATTCAATTGCAAGTTCACACCAGTAGTTCAACGCTAATTCAGCCTCGTACTCCGACTCTGCGATTGAATAAACTTTCCTCAAAGCCTCTTTTAGAAAGCAAGCAGTTCCTAATTCGTCAAACATTAATTTTAATTTGTCCAGTGAAAAACGGAATAAATAGTGAGTTTGCGAACGGTTTATGCCGGATTTTTACTGGACAAATTTAAGGTTCTGATGTACCAAGATATAAGCAATACGGATTATCGTGAAGAACCGAAAATAATCTTATATCTAATAATCTGCTAATATTTTTAATCGTTTAGCTTGTTTTGATTGCAGACTTTTCGCATGACCACGTTGCGGAACGCGACACGTGGCAGCCTGCGGCTCTGGAGTAAAAGTCAGGCTAACGGCTGTTCGGTGGGATTTTGATCTGTTTTAACTGCGCTTTTTTATTACTTTCAATATTGGAGTTTTTAGGGCTGTTTTTTTTCCGTTAATAATGGCGGCTATTTGTTTGCCGACCCATTGATGAGGATATTGAATGGTTGTGATATCCGAATTCAGGCTGTTAAATGTAGGGCTGTTATCAACACCGAGAATAGATATTTCATCAGGAACTTTGATGCCTTCCCGTTCAATAATTCTTAGCGTCTCCAATGCCAGCCAATCGTTATGACAAAAAATAGCGCTTGCCTTATGCTGTTTGATAAGTGACAGCAGTTTCTCGGCATCAAGCTCCTTTAAAACTGAGACGTGGAGCTTCAGTTCTGCTGCCTTGTCAGTAAAACCTTTGGTTCTGGCAAGAATTGCATGGGAGTTACGGGTGTAAGTTAAATGAATAATATTATGATGGCCCTGTTTTGCCATAAATTCAGCGGCCAAACTACCGGTCGCTACTTCATCCGGCGTAATAAATTGGCTGTTTTTTCCCTGAACGGGGGCAATTACAGATAATATCTTCATATTTGCCGCAAGTTGATCTGGAATAGACATATTGTCCTGGGTCGGAACCACCACCGCGGCGCAATAGCGGCGTGCGGAGAAATCAGCTAGAATCTCCAACAATTCAGCTTCATCCGCAAATGGGGCCAGCACAAAACGATACCCGATGGCCCGCAGATGTTCTTTTATTTCCGTAAACAGATCCATAAAAAAGATACTGTTCATCTGCGGGATCGCCGCACCGACAATGCTGCTTTTGCCCGTGATAAGTTCACGCGCTGCGGGATTTGGTGCATAACCATGGGTTTTCGCAATTTCGAGGATTTTTTCGCGCGTCTTTTTGCTAATCCCTTTGCGGTTATGCAGGGCACGATCTACAGTGCCCTGTGAAACCTTACATAATTTTGCCAATTCTAATGATGAAATCATAGCAAAACCATAGTTTTCACCGGAATAGTTCCAGATTTAACATCAAGAGCAACTTTACCTGCTTTAACTTCAACTGTACCATAGCCGGTTGCGGTGGATAAAAAGGCGGTGCAATCACCTTTCATTGCGGGCTTAACGGTTAAGGTCGCAGTTCCTGCATCATAACTGATGCCGGTTAAGCCTTGAAGCAGGGCATAACTTGACATTGCTCTGGCATACCAATGGCCGCATTCATATTCATTGAAAGGATTTCTTGCCCGACCATCGTAACGTTTTCTGACCTCTCTGACAATCTCAAGCCCTTTCTCAGCGCAGCCTATCATCATCAAATGGCTGGCAACCTGATATTCAATTCCGGGCCATACTTCATTGCTGTAGACAAATGGCAATGACAATGCATCGCCATGCGGCCAACTGCATAATAACAGCCCACCCTCTTTGCCGAGCGCATAGGTTGGGCGTTGGGGATTTGGATGATTGGAAAGATCAGTTTTAAGATTATATTTATGCACCGCCAGCAGGTGGCTTTTAACTTTTGCCGGATCAAGAATTTCACCAATTCCACAAGTTTTCGCCATCCAGGCTCCGAGGACGCCGTCAGCGAGACAACCGTTACCGTACTGGTATCTCGGACCCTCTTTTTCAAGCAGTTCAAGCACTTCCGGTGAATATGATTTCGTTAACCCGGTAAATTTAATCGCTTCCGCGGGATTTTCAGCCTTTAGGTTCTGCCATTCGATCTCCTGAATAAAATATTCCCCATTGTATAATTTAGTTTCAAGATATTGGCGCCCTTTATCAAACAGCTCTTGATATTCTGCGGTATTTTCTGCCAGAGCTTTACCCATTAAGACCATAGCCTTCAAGGCTCCAAGGTAAAAGCTCGAACACATGCCGTCCGGTCCCCAGAATTCAATATCATAGGTATTGTGATGTGGTTCTTCAAGCACCCCTTTACGGTCCGGATCCCAGGTTTTGGTACAGTAATCGATACTAAGTTTAGCTTTCGGCCAATATTCTATAAGCCAATCATTATCGCCTTTAATCCGCCATTCGCGGTGCAATTTCATAATTCCCCCAAGTTGACCGTCTGACGCGGCATGAAAATCATGTTCAGCAGGACGAATCGGTATTGAAGCTCGAAATGCCTGATGACCGGCGGTGTTCTGATTTTCATTAAATTCAGTTTGCCTTAATGAACGTTCCAGTTCAGGAAATAGATGCGGGAGTGCCTGAGCATAATTCCAGACATGAGTACATGACCCGGCACAGCATCCGGCACAATCACAACAACCTTCCCAGCACCAAAGCCGCCCGTCGTGCTGACGCATTACAGTCGGAGATTTTAGAATAGTTAAATTCGCCGCCACTGCCTCAATAACCTCATTCGGCAGACTTGTATCGTAAAAAGTATGCCTGAACAGTGCCGATTTTTCTTTTAAATCAGAATAATTTTCTTTCCAGTACGCTGAAATTTTCGAGATTGAGTCAAATTTAACCGCATACCATGGCTTATAGGTTGCTTTGTCACTGTTCAGACTATCAGTCATACAACATTGCACGACATCTCCAGTCCGAACATCCGATACCGGCACATACCAACTCAATAGCAGTTTAACCCTTTTTTCTTCGCCCGGCGCAATTGACAGCGGGACAAACAGACTGGCTCCCGGGCTGGGATCTCCAGTTGTAATCTCAGCTTTTCCCTGACAATTATCAGCCGCAATATCCTGCCAGACAATTGACAATGCATCAAACCATCCACCTCTGAACCAGGCCGGGTTTACCGTTGCTTCATCAAGCACCTGGGCTGAAAAATAACCTTCATATTCTGGGTTTGCTTCAGTCGCCTGCTGTTCAAATACAAAACCATTGGCAATTTTTCTAACCACTTGACTGTTTGCAGTGCCAAATTTCATTAAATTTACTGAATTAAAAGAATAGGTCGCTTCAATCGTTGACCCGGTATTGTTTTTAAAGCAGTATTCCAAACCGGCAACCGGCAGACTGCTGTTAGTTGAATCCTGAGGAATAAACGGACTCCAGCCTTCAATGGAGACTGCCAGTGGAATTTCTTCGTCGCATAGCTGAACTGTTCCGAATGGGAATTGTGCCGAAAATTTAGCGGTGGCGAAACGTGGTAAACCAAAATGATCACCGTTATGGCCATTTCCGGTCGAGGTCATATTGCCTGATGCCGTGGCTTTAAAAGGAAACAAAATTTTCCAATCGGCAATCGATCCTTCCAACAACTTGGCAACGCCATTCTCACCCTTTATTTTTAGTGCTGAAAACATACAGGGAGTATTCAATACATCCGGTTTATGTCTTAGAGAGACATGTGACAGCGCCCCCATGCCCTCCAGGCAAATCATGCCAGCCCCAAGCCCCCCTAGAGGAAACGCCGGTTTATTTAAACATTCACCCTCATAAACACCATTAAATTCTCTTTTCTGGTCACTCATTATACAGCCCCATTAAAATTGATTGATACACAAGTGTCTTCTTTTAGCTAGTTTTCCGTGCGTTATCAAACTCAACCGCGCAGCTCTTTAATAGCTTTTAGATCGCAAAACAGTATAAACTTACGTGTAACTACACGTTATTATAGCAGTCATCTTTTCCAAGTCAATATCCAATAGGATTTTTTTTGTATTTTTCACCACTGTTATGTAATACCTCACTCTAATTTTGACGCGTTGTGATTGGATGCATAGTTGCCCGGTATGACAGTTCTTTTAGGCTGTCTTTAGTTGCTTATGACAGTGCCACGTGACTTTGAACGTGTCTTACGGGAGCATCTGTCTTACGAAAATTATAAATTTAGCGACTCTTTAATACTGTATGGACTTGCATAATTGTGACTATGCGGTTAAGGTTTAAACAGATATAAAATTGGAGACGACAATGAAAAAATTATTGATAATGATTGGAACTCTGTCATTGCTGTTATGCGGTTGTCAGAGCGTGGATCCTGAACCAAGTGTGAGGGTAGGGGTAATTATGCCGCAAACCGGCGAGTTTGCACCTTACGGCATCAGGGTTATCAGCGGAATTGAATATTTCATCCAGCATTATAATGCGAAACATAAGGTAAAACTTAAGCTGTCGATTAAAGATAATCAAAGTACGCCAACAGGAACGATTACTGCATTTCGCCAGTTGGCAGAGGAAGGGGTGCCGATTGTCATCGGCGCCTATGCATCAAGCAACACCGCGGTGCTGAAACCGTTTGCCAGCCGTTTTAAGCTTCCGGTAATCACCCCTACTTCGACCAGTGATATTGTAACTGAAAACAATCCCTATATGTTCCGTACATGTTTTTCCGACTCGTATCAAGGTGAAGCATTGGGCAACTTTGTCAAGCTCAGGCTGAAGATCAAACGTTTGGGTATTCTGATTAATATTGATGAAGACGGTGAATACAGCAAGGGACTAGCCCGTTCATTCTCAGCCGCCTACAAAAAAGCTGGGGGTGAGGTCGCCCTTAAGGTCGGTTATTCCAGGCAGGATGCAAATAATTTTGCTGTACTTGTCAAACAAATTATTAATACTGAAGTTGAAGCAATTTTTGCTCCTACTTACCTGCCGGAAGCTAATAAAATCATTAAAGCGGCTCGCAAGCAGGGTTTCAGCGGTCAGGTATTCGGTGGTGATGGCTGGGATGAAGCAGAACTGCTGACCTCATCAGGCAGAAATGTTAATCGCTGTTTTTTCTCGACAATGTTCAGTGCCACATACAATTTCCCGCCGGTAAAAAGTTTTGTTGCCGGCTATAAGCGGAGCAACGATGGCGACGAGCCAGGGTTGTGCGCTGCTCAGGGCTATGACACTATCGCTATAATTGCCGGACTGATCCGCAATGGCGAGTTGAAAAACCTGGAGAAACAACTGACTGAGGTCAAAAATTTTCCGGGAGTTACCGGTGATATTACAATCAAATCCGACGGCAACGCAGTGAAAACGGTTTTTGTCGAACGAGTGAACAAGTTACCCAATGGCAGTTTTGTCACAGAACTGATTGGAATTATTCCACCCTTAACAAAGTAATTTGGGCGTTCATTCGCCGCACGGCACGTGACTGTGAACGTGTCTTAGAGGTTGGCTCCCACATTGGGTGAGTCAGATGCGAAGCATCGAAAAAGTAGCTCGGGCATCCCCCCTGAGAAAAGACACAGGCGATGATGTTAATTTGTACGTCTTATAAACGCCTATGCCATGTTATAAACATTATAATAAAAAAGAGATAGTAATGCATTATTTTATCAGAAAGACCACGATGCCGGTTGCGTTAAATGCAGCATGGGACAGTGAAACCTGGGAACAGGCTGATACTGTTGAAATTAGTAACTTTTTTGCGACACCGACAGCTGGCAGCTACCGGCCCGAAACAAAATGCCGGGTGCTTTATGACAACAGTGGCATCTATATGCTGTTTACAGTCAAAGATCGTTATGTCAGAAGCACAACAACCAGACTTAACGAATCGGTCTGCCGTGACAGCTGCGTTGAGTTTTTTGTCGAACCGGACGGTAATGGTAGTTATATCAATTTTGAATTCAATTGCGGCGGTAATATGTTGGCATCATGTGTAAAAGATTGTACCAGAACGGCTGAAGGATTTACTGATTATCAGAATCTTAATCATGATGATGCGGCTGAAATAGAAATATTCCACAGCATGCCCAGTATCGTTAATCCAGAAATGGTCGGAGACACCGAATGGCGACTTGGCGCATTTCTTCCATTCACTGTTTTCAGTCGATATACCGGTTGCAGCGTGCCGGAAAACGGAACGGTCTGGCGAGCGAACTTTTATAAATGCGGGGATCAGACGTCCAATCCGCACTGGGCCAGCTGGAATCCGGTTTCTGAACTGAATTTCCATCTGCCACAATGTTATCAGGCAATTGAATTTGCTTGATTATGCTTACAGAAATGACGGATAAATGACGGATAAATAACGGATAACTGTTGATTTTATCACTTTGAAAGCTATTTTTATAGAATGGAAAACAGAGTAAATAAAATTATAAATGTATCATCCCTGACAGATTTGTCAGGGTATAATATCAAACGGATTGTGATTGCCATCGGGGTGTTTGACGGCGTGCATTGCGGTCACCAACTGCTATTGCGCAAATTAAACGAAATGGCAAAACAAAACCGGGCTGAACCGATTGCAGTGACCTTTTATCCGCATCCCCGGGAAGTTATCGGTGCGCGCCCCGCGCCTAAGCTGCTGATCCCGCCGGAGAAAAAAAATGCCTTACTGCACCATTACGGTGTACATGCAGTAGTAACAATTCCGTTTACCAGAGAATTTTCAGCTATGCCACCGGATGAGTTTATTCATAATTGCCTCAAAGTAGATAATATCGAGCTATGCGGAATCAGTGTCGGCAGTAATTGGCGTTTCGGAGCTGACGGGATGGGTAATGTAGAAAACTTGAAATCATTTGCCGTGCAGGGGCATTTTGATTTTACGGCAGTTGATGAACTTGCCCCCAGTGGAGAAATGATCAGCAGTACGCTGATTCGCCGAGCAATTTCAACCGGCTTGCTCGACAAAGCAGAGCAAATGCTTGGCTGGCGTTACTCATTATCCGGAATAGTTGAGAAAGGGCATAATGTTGCAACGGGCGAGCTCTCCTGCCCAACCGCTAATCTTAATCTTAAACATGGTATAATGCCCCCGGACGGAGTGTACGTTGCCAGAGCATATTTTGCCGGTAAAGAGTATGATGCCGCAGTTAATATAGGTATTTCTCCGACCTATAACCGGCTGTCTGACCGCAACCGAAGAGTCGAAGTGCATCTGATCGGTTTTACTGGGGAACTTTATGGTCAACCGCTTGAAGTTGAATTGGTTAGTTATCTACGTGAGGAGCGCAGTTACCCGTCGTACATGGAACTGAAAAAACAGATTGCAAAGGATATAGGAGAGGTTAGACAGAAGCTGGAAGCTAGAAACTAGAAATTGGAAGCTAGAAGCTAGAAGCTAGAAGCTAGAAGCTAGAAGCTAGAAGCTAGAAGCTAGAAGCTAGAAGCTAGAAGCTAGAAGCTAGAAGCTAGAAGCTAGAAGCTAGAAGCTAGAAGCTAGAAGCTAGGGCAGGTTTAATTTTGGGTAGTCCGTTTTGTCCGTGACAACAGGCTGGACGATGATACGCCACAAACCGATCATATATAAAAAGGATGACAGAGTATGGAAAAGAGAAAAAGTTATACCATAACTGAGTTGGTTCATGAACTGGAACTACCGCGTAGTACGATTAATGATTGGTTAGTGAGGTATGAACAATATATCGAATTTGCCAAACGCGGCAAACGGAAAATGTTCTTTGAAAGTTCACTCAAGGTTTTGCAGGAAATTGCTGAGTTGCGAGTCAAAGAAAAATCATCTTATGAAATTGAACAGGAACTTGCCCGGCGTCATCCGGTTCAAGCTGAGGTGGCGGCCGTCCCGGGTAAAAAATCATCCGGCAACGCATCCGCATCGCAGGCAGAGGAAGACAATTTGTTGCCAAGTGTAAATCTTCAGAGTGAAGAACTTACCAAGATATTCGGCACGAGACTTGAAGAGATCTCGCAATATATTTCCACTGCTCAGCAGCAAAACAGGCAGGTTACCAGAAAAATAGGCCGTTGGTATCTGACGGCAATGGTGCTTTTTGCTCTATTGATGGCCGCATTTGCGGTTGCGGTCGTCAAAATTAAACAGGTTATTGATGAACAGAAATATCAACTGGTTAATAATCAGACAATCACGAAAGAACAGAATCGCAGTGTTGTTGCCGGGCTGGAGCTGAACAAGCAGACCTTGCAGGGTACTCGTCAGACCATTAATAAGCAGACAGCAGAACTTAACCGTATCGGAGTCCAACTTGATCGCAATGCGGTTGATTACAAAAAAAATGTTGCTGAGCTCAAAGCCGGTCTGAAAGAGCAACGGGAGAATTTTGCAACGATGCTGGATAAAGCCAGAGATGACGCGGCAAAAGAAAAAGCCGCGGAATTGGCCAGGCAGCGTGACGCATTTGCTAAACAGCAATTGGAAAAATTGCGGAAGCTTGAACAGATGGCTGTTGATCTGAAAAAGCAGCAGGAGAAAATTGAGATTCTGAAACTTAGGTTATCAGCCAAACAGGTTTCGCTTGACGAAGTCATGCGACGAGCTGATGAGATTAATAATCCGACCCCGAAACCGGCAGCAATAAAAAAGAACGGCGAATTGCCGATAAAATAATGATTAGGTTTAAACTATAACTAGTGTCTGAACGGAAACTCTCAATTAAGTTAATTTCGAGATCAAATTGTGCAATAATGGTTTTAAATCATAAGTTGCATACCCTTGCGGTATGTGGCTTGATGATTTGAAGCCGTTAGTGTGCGGTTTGAGCCGAAATGAAATAATTGGCGTTTTCGTTCAGGCACTAACTAGACGAGGTAAAATTATGTTTGAAATTGATATAACCAGAGATTTTTCGGCGGCTCACCGTTTAAAAGGCTACCAAGGTGACTGTTCGAATTTACACGGTCACAACTGGACTGTAATGGCCGTGGTTCAGGCCGATGAACTTGATGAAATCGGGATTGCGCTTGATTTCAAAAAACTGAAAAAATCACTGGACGCTATTCTTGATGAATTTGATCACGCCAATTTGTCAGATCTCGACTATTTTCAACATCAGAATCCGACCAGTGAAATCCTGGCAAAAACTATTTTTGAAAAACTTGCGGACCAAATGGATGATGACAGAATCAGCGTTGCCAGAGTTAGAGTCTGTGAATCTCCAGGGTCAGGCGCGACGTATATTAAGGGCTAGGGGCTTGGTGCTAGGGGCTTGGGGCTTGGGATGGGTATTATTACACAAAGGAGCACAAAGCAGTAAAACCGCAACCAAAAAATTAACAGAATCATTTGTGACAGAATCATTTTTAAAAAAGCTAGAATGCAGAATGATTTTTTTATAAATATTCTACTATTGAAAAATAAAATGTAATAGTTTGTCTGTCAACAAGTAACATTTGCGCAAAAACAAAAACGTGCATAAAAAACCAGCAAATGACGGTTAGTAGTACAGAGCAGCAAAGCCACAACCAAAAAGATTTTAACCAAAACTATCACATAAGAAAAGAAGGACATGAAGTTTTTTCATAAATCCTCAAAAAATAATCTTCATTTCCTTCATGCCTTGTGTGAATAAAAAAAGGTCATATTTATGCCAAAAACAGAACTGTATGTTGTTGAACAGTTTTTGAGTGTTCAGGGCGAGTCGAGCTATGCTGGTAAATTATGCTGGTTTATTCGATTGGCCGGATGTAATCTGAATTGTTCATATTGCGATACCGAATACGCAAAAAAGTTTGCGGACGGTTCGCTGATAAATATTGATGCATTGGTTGAAAAGGCAGTAGCGTCAAAAGTGGAAATTGTGGAAGTCACCGGCGGTGAACCGCTATTACAGTCCGGTGCAGCGGAGCTATGCGAAAACCTGCTGGCGGCAGGATTGACTGTTCTGGTGGAAACAAATGGTTCACTGCCGATTGATAAACTACCCGTTGCGGTCATCAGGATTATGGATGTTAAACTGCCTTCCAGTGGCGAAAGTGAGAATATCCTTTATGCTAATTTCAGTGCACTTCATCCTCGTGATGAGGTTAAATTTGTTATTTCCAACCGGACGGATTATGATTTTGCGAAGCATATTATCGAAAAACAGCTGGGGGCTGATGCTGAGCGGGAAATACTGTTCAGTCCGGTCTGGGATCGAATTACTCCGGCAACCCTGGCCCGTTGGGTGGTCGCTGACAAACTAAAAGTCAGAGTGCAACTTCAACTGCATAAATATATCTGGCCACCGGACATGCGCGGGGTGTAACGCAAGGTGATATTTCATCCCGTCTTGCGATCTAAAAGCCATTAAAGAGCTGCGCAATTAAACTTAAACAGGCACAGTAAATTAGCTAAAAGAATGCACTTGTTGTTTGAATCCACGACAGTTCACTTCACAGGAACTTTAATTTGAACTTTTTATTTTAGCGGTGTGAGTTATGGCACTTATACTTGCACGATCCAGGTTACAGATACTCGGCGGCGACGCCGGCAAGTTCACTGCGTTCACTTTTGGTCAGAGTTATATGACCTGATATTTTATGCTTGCGCAATGATTCGACGGCATACGAGAGCCCGTTGCTGGCAGAATCAAGATATGGATTGTCAATTTGATACGGATCACCGGTTAAGACCATTTTTGTTCCTTCCCCGGCGCGACTGACAATAGTTTTAACTTCATGCGGAGTGAGGTTCTGGGCTTCATCAATAATCACCAACTGTCGTGGAATACTGCGCCCCCGGATATAGGTAAGAGCTTCCAGTTCGATAATATGGTTACCGATCAGATCGTCGGTTTTTTTGCTGGAAACCTGTTCCTGTTTGCCACTGTGCATCAGATAGTCAAGATTGTCGAAGATCGGTTGCATCCAGTGAGCCAGTTTCTGATCTTTATCACCGGGCAGGAAGCCGATATCATTGCCCATCGGAACAATTGGCCGTGAGACCAGAATTTTTTCATACTCTCGTTCATGCAAAACAAGTTCAAGTGCTGCTGCCAGTGCCAAGAGGGTTTTGCCCGTTCCAGCCTGCCCCACCAGCGTAATCAGTTTAACATCTGGGTCCATAAGTAGATCCAGCGCCATACGTTGTGCTTTATTGCGCGGTTGAATATTCCAGATACTTCTTTCCAGTTTAGCTGACACCAGATTAAGGTATCCGCCTTTATAACGGGCAATTGCTGAATGCTTTGGATTGTTTTCATCCTGAAAGAGCACAAATTCATTAGGACAGATTTCCGGTTCAAGTTCTATTTCCAGTCGCCTATTATTATAAAGTTCATCAATTTGCGCGGTTGCGACTTGGATTGTTCGGTTGCCGGAATAGAGCCGTTCAAAATCAATCTTCTGATTTTCGAAGTCCATAACATTGATGCCAAGTGCATCCGCCTTGAGTCGCAGATTGATATCTTTACTGATAAAAAAGACATTTTCCTGTTGCTGATGTAGCATATATGCAACTTGAAGAATACGGTTATCAGCAATTGACATGTCAAGTATGCTGTCTGAAATCCGGTTAAGGTCTTCTGTTTTGACTTGTCCCTGTGCGGTGAGAATGCGCAGGGTTCCTGAATGTTCAGGATCTCCGTTAAGCAGTACCCCTTCGTAAAGATGTCCTTTGACTCTTAACGAATCGAGTTTACGGATAACCTGTCGCGCGTTACGCCCGAGTTCATCCTGATTCTTCTTAAATTTGTCGAGTTCTTCGATCACCGCCATCGGCAGGACAATGTTATTTTCCTGAAACGATTCAAGGCTCTGCGCACTATGGAGCAGGACATTTGTGTCGAGAACGAAAGTCTTTTTCATCAGCATCTTCCTTGTTACTGGTTAATAGGTGCAATTACAAAAGTTTCCACGGCCAAAACAGTAAAAATCATGTTCGCGCTGGACTTTTGCAATCACTTCAGTATAAAAAAATCATTTTTTTGTTATTTTAATTTGTAATTATAGAAAAATATCGTATTGTATGCGTTCTGTCTCAGATGTCCCCATCGTCTAGAGGCCTAGGACACCGGGTTTTCATCCCGGCAACAGGGGTTCGAATCCCCTTGGGGATGCCAGCTCTTTTTTTTAGGAAACCGCTTTTATTAATAACTTATTGCCAAATGGTGAATTTGCCTGTTGTTTTTGCTGAAAAATCATTTTTTTAGTTATAATAATGCAGAAACTGGGTCAACCTACATTCATTTATCTTGCTTTTCCATCAGAATACGGCATATTAACCCGGCAGTTCTTTTGCTGATAGAGTCATATTTTATATTTTAGCATAAATAACCAGAAAAACTAACTGAAAACTACCCATAAATGGGTATAACATAAACGAGGGTTGAATATGAAAGAGTGGATAGAACATCTGATTGCGTTGCAGGATATTGATATGCGGATACGGCGCATGCAGATGCGAATGAAACTGCTGCCGAATGAAAAAGTTAAATTAACTGCAGAGCGGGTGGATGCGGATGCAGAGCTGAAGTCTAAGAGTGAAAAAAGCAAAAAGTGCGAGCTGGAGATAAAACAGGTTGAGTCTGAAATCAGTCAGCTGAATGATGAGATAAGTAAACTTCAGAGTCAATCGGTTATGATTAAGAAGAATGATGAATATCGGGCGTTGTTGTCCGAGATAGGTCAGCGCAATGAGAAAATCAGCGATTGTGAAACTAAAGAAATTATGCTGATGGATGAACTTGAAGAGGATAGAAGCGAATTTAAGGAGTATCATAAACAGCATCACGCTAGAACCAAAGCAATTGAAGATGAAATAAATGAACTTACCGCTATGGAAAGCGAGTTGAAAGAAGAGATTATCCGGCAGACTCGCGGTCGCAGGGGATTTGAATCAAAACTGACTGTAGATGTGCTGAATGTTTATAATCGCATGCTTAAAAGTAAAGGGATCCCATTTGTGAAAATCCACAACAGCAACTGTGGCAATTGTCATTTGAAACTTATTCCGCAAACTATGGCTGTGGCGAACAGAGGTGCAGTAGTAACCTGCGAAAACTGTTCTCACATGCTCTATATAGATAAACGTTAACGGCAGTATAACGGCAGTATAACGGCAAAACAACGGAATGATTGAGATGGGAAAAGAAGATACGAAGTTGAAGTTCAGTGATGCTTTACGCAAGGCTGAACGTGCCGGCAATGAAGCGTTCCGAATAAGTTGGCGGCGCAGGGGGATTGAATTGCTTGCCTTGGTCTTTGGTGGAATTCTGACTTCGATAGCTGTTCCCGACCTCAACTGGTCTGTTGCAATCTGGTTTTGCATTATTCCCCTTTACTGGATTATTCGTTTTAAATCCCCTTTCAAAGCCTGGCTGTGCGGTTATATATGGGGGCTTGCCGCTCTTTTTACCGGCTTTTTCTGGTTACGGGAAATTCAACCGGCTATTCCATTTATGATTGCACCGATTCTGGCGGTGCTCCCGGCGTGCTGGAGTATGCTGGCAGCGTTTCTGCATCGTAACTTGCTTTATCCTGCCGCTACCCAACTGAGGGGATTCGATGCCGTCAACAGCTATCTTCCTGCCCCCTGGAAAGAGTTTATCCTGGCTCTGGTACTTGCCGCGCTATGGTGCCTGAGCGAATGGGCTAAAGCCTGGTTACTGCCATGGAATTTTCTTTCCGCCAGTCAATGGCAGAATCTGCCGCTGATTCAAATTTGCAGTTACACCGGCACTTATGGCGTCAGTTTTTTAATTGTCATGGTCAATATAACTTTTGCCATGGCATTCATCAATGGTCTTAAACCCGTCCCGAAAGCCATCCCGCATGCGCGGTTTCGCCGCCCTCTGCCATTTATTATCATGATGTTTGTCATGATGGCAGTTATTATGTTCGGCAGCAACAAACTGCGTCGTAGCAGAGTTCCGGCAAAAGCGCAGGTGCAATTTTCTCCAGCACTGATTCAAGGGGATATTTCTCAGCGCCGTCAAGCCAGCAACGCTGAAGCCCAGGAAGCCCTTGATATTTACACTAAAATGTCCAAAGCAGTAATTCCCCGCAAGCCGGATATTATTATCTGGCCGGAAACCGCAGTAGCGTACCCATACCGAGGTTCCGGCATCGTCTGCCGCGATTATCGCTTTCAACTTTTTTCAATGATTCGTGACAGTGGTATTCCTTTTCTGATTGGCACTATTGACTTTGAAGATCTGCCGGCAGGCACAACCCGGACGCCAGGCGTTACCAATGCGGCTCTGTTCCTGGGGAAATCTGGCGAACCGGTGGCGAAGTATGAAAAAATACAACGAGTTCCGTTCGGCGAATATGTTCCTTTCAGGCAATATCTTCCGGAATGGTTAGTCGAGATGGCTGATATGGGGCGTGATCTGACCCCGGGGAAATCGTTTACACCATTGCAGCTGGCTCCGGGCGTTAAAGCTGGAATGGCGATCTGTTTTGAAAGTGTTTTTGACTATATTGCCCGCGAAGAGGCGCGACGCGGTGCCAACCTGTTGTTAGTTATCTCAAATGATGCCTGGTATCCAACCAGTTCAGAACCGGCTCAACATCTGGCCAATGCCGTTTTTCGCACGATTGAGACCGGGCTGCCGATGTTGCGGGTCGGCAATAACAGTGCCAGTTGTTTGATAAGACCAAATGGCGAAATCACTGACTCCCTGATGAATAAAAAGTTGCCGAACGGCAAAACTGTAGTTGCGCCTGAAGTGCGTGGCCGGGCTTCGGGCATTTTTACGATCATGCTGGAATTAGAGCCGGAACTGACTTTTTATACCCGTTTCGGTAATCTGTTTATCGCCTTATGCTGGGCATTAAGCGTAGCCGGAACCATTATCGCTGGGCTGGTATGGTATCGCAAAAAAGCACAATTACTGAAGGTTACCGGAAAAGTTACAGAATAATTGCAGATAAAAGAAAGATTTTGGTAGAATCATTTTTGACAGAATTATTATGAAAAATAAAAATCAGCTTTCAAAGTAAAAGAAAAGCGAGAGCAGCAAGAACATAACCGGCTTTGCCGGAACTAATAAAAACAAAAAACGTTAGCCACGAATGCACGAATAAAAAACAGAACTTTCAGCCGCTAATGCGCAAATTTATAAATTAGTGCATTAGCGGCTAAAATACAATTTTCTATTAGGTTAAAATAATCACACAGTGATGGCTAAACCGTAGCCAGTGTGTTAGTTATGTTGTTCACAACATGACTTTAGCTCTGGGATTAAATACAAAAAATGTCCAAAAGCTCCGGTAGGAGCGAATCAAAAAGATTTGCATTTTTTTGTTAAGTTGAAGGTAGTAGTTTGAGTTTTTCCTCTACAGTGTTATCTTTATTGATAATCAAACCATTAACTTAAAACTACTCACACGGGTGCAACTAAGGAGAATTAACTATGTTCACTAAATCACTTACTACCGTTTTAATTGCCGGAATCACTGCTTTGACTGCTAACGCGGCCGATAATGAGCTCAGTCAAAAAGCCGCTTGGAAAGGAACGTTTAAAGAGGTAACTGCCGGGCAGCACTCAGGTGAGAAATGTTTTGAAACTACAGGATATTCACAAATTGTCAGCAAAAAATCATATAAAATTGATCCAGCTAAAACTTATGTGTTGTCAGGCTGGTTCAAGTCAGTCGGCAAGCAGCCTGGGAGGCTTTATTTCGGTTTTATGCCATTAAATAAAAAGAATCGAGCCATCAGTTCGCCTTCCGTAATGGTAGAAGCTAATACCGATACTGTATTGGCCGAAGATTGTAGACCTGAAGACAAAGTAATAAAAATTAAAAACGGTGCTAAATGGAAAGTATTACGTTACGGCCTTATTGCTTTCAAAACAGACCCGACTGGCGAATATAGTGATATTCCAAACCAAAACATTACTCCTTTCGGAATCACCAGTGTTGAACAGCAGGGTGATATCTGGGCGGTAACACTCAAGAATCCGTGTGGCAAAGCATTTCCGGAGGGAACGCCGGTCCGCCAGCATCGTTCAGGTTCATCATATCAGTATTGTGCTGCCGGAAGTAAGAAAGTTCCAACTGAGTGGACAAAATATTCCGCCACTCTCAAAGGCATTGCGGTTATTAATATGCCTAATAATGAATTCTGGCCCGGAACTGAATTCGTCAAAATTCTGATGCTGATAAACTATCAGGCTAAAGCTGGCGAGGTGATGCTCTGGGATGATATTAAATTGGAAGAAAAATGATTCATAACTGATCTTTTATTTGAAAACAGGTTTTATGTTCTGTATTGTTTTAAATTTAACCTGTGGGTAATTTTACTTGAAAGTAGCAAAGTGTAGGTTTGACCCCACATTTGTGCGGAGAATATATTATGGACATAATGCGTAAATTTGGCATTCATCCACTAGTTGCTGTTGGGTTGGTGGCTGTTGATTTTATGCTATTCAGTGCTGATATTATAGTTGTTGGTTGGATAATATCCTGCCTCGTTGCAACCGCTCTAATGTTTCCTGCTATCCTTATTCAGCATTTTTCCTATAAAGACAGATGGGGAACTGCCATTGCAAAGGGCATTGTAGTTGGAGTTTTGACTGCTATTCCAACTCCATTACCCGCCGTAATTACTGGTACAGGCGGCATTATGGGGCTGCTCGGTATGTTAAAACCGGATAATTGGTTCAAAGATGAAAATCCATCAGATAAGGAGACGAAAACATGCAACGAAGTATAGTTATAGCTTACCTGTTATGGTTTTTTTTGGGGCTGCTGGGGATTCATCGGTTTTACTGTGGGAAGTATATTAGCGGTATCATTTGGTTCTTGACTGGTGGATTATGCGGCATTGGCTGGATAATTGATATTTTCCTCATCCCATCCATGGTCTCAGAGGATAATAACAGTTGATGCATTATCTACTTTTATGATCTGAAGACCGCAGGGCAGTAAAGCCGTTTAGTGACCACGTTTTCACGTAGAACATGACTCACAGTGTTGACAGAATAAAATAAGGAATGAATTATGTCTACAGATATTAATTTACTTGAAACAGAAATATTTGAAACAGGTCTGTTGGAATTTGCTGATGCCGGCGATGGGCAGGAGTGGACAATCTCAGCTACCGGTGATTTTCGGATACAGCCTGATCAGCTCGCAGTCTTGCAGACTGGGAAATTTCCCTATAATGAAACTAAACAGATACTGGAGGCAGATATTGCGCTCAGCAATCTTGAATTGCCGGTTATTGGCGATGATAAGCTGGTGGCAAAAGTCAAAGCGATTATTCCTGAAAAAATGCATAGTACTTTGATCTCAATCCCCCCGGAAATACTTGATAATGCCCAACAGATGGGAATTAACTTTTTTAACCTGGCTAATAACCATATCAAAGACTTTATTGCTGATGGCGTGGAAGAGACGATTAAACATCTGGATGATTTTGGTATACCATGGTGCGGGGCAGGTAAGAATAACACCGAGGCGGCTACATTCAGTATGATAGATATTGGTGATTTTTCCATCGCTATTGGTGGCTATGCACAAAATGAAGCTATTGCTGCCGGAACTGATGAAGCTGGAGCTAATATCATTGAGCCAATACGGATGCTGCGCGAGGTGGCCGCACTGAAGAGCGACAGTGAAATAGATTTTATAGTGGTGACAATTCATGACGGCTATGAATATTCAAGTGTGCCGCGACTGGAGATGTTTGTCTTGTGCCGCCAGTTAATTGATGCCGGTGCTGATCTGATTATCGGGAATCACCCACATGTGCCACACGGTTTTGAACTATATAATGGCAAACCGATATTTTACAGCCTGGGTAATTTTTACTTCAATATGCCCAAAGCGCATTCTGGGCCATTCGGGCATTGGACTGAAAGATCTTTTGTTCCGAAATTGACTTTTCGTGGTGATAAATTGGCAAAACTTGAGATTATTCCTATTGTAATGGATGAAAACCTGTTTGTCCACCGGGCAGCAGATGCTGAACGCTTGGAAATTCTTGAACTGCTTAAATATCGCTCAAACCTGCTCAATTCAACTGATATCGATCTGGAAAACAGTGAGTTTGTCAAGGCGCATGTTTTTGATGTCATTATGACTGCAATCTATGACGCTGGCACCCGTAATGATACAGAATTTCTTGATTACTTCCTGGCGAAACAATTGAAGAAAGATCCATATCTTAAATGTTTCAAAGATATTTCAAGATTGACTTACAGAAATTCATGTAGTATATAGCGGTCATTTGCAATCGCCTCATAATACAAATATTATTACAGGAGGACTCAAATGCTCCCTTTAAAAACTGGTTTAATTGGCTGTGGTAGTTTTGCTCGTGGCATGCATGTGCCAAATATGATCGCAAGTGAATACTATACTATTCATGCATGTTGCGATTTGGACGAAGATGCTGCACGTGCGGTTAGTGAAACGGCTGAAGCAGCCTATTTCACTACAGATGTTAATAAAATTTTTAATGACCCTGAAATTGAGGTTATTGTCATTGCTACCTGGCATGATAGTCATGCGGAACTTACCATCAAAGCCGCCGAAGCTGGGAAGCATATACTATGCGAAAAGCCGATGGGCATGAATATGGCTGAATGTCGCAAAATCGCCACTGCGGTAAGAGCTAATAATGTAAAATATACTGTTGGTTACAATCGTGGCCTCTCGCCATTTATCAGCAAGGCAGTAGATTTATTGACGCCTGAAAATGATAAACGGATGATCTATTATAGAATGCAGGCGCCATTTCCGGCGAGTCATTGGACCCATAATCCTGCTGTAGGTGGTGGACGCTTCATTGGCGAAGGTTGTCATAATTTTGATGTGCTCTGCGAACTCGTTGCCGCCCCACCGGTGGCGATCTATGCTTCAGGTGGAATATTTCTTGACCCTGATGTGGTAAAAATTCCCGATAGCGCATCAGTTACCATCTCTTTTGCCGATGATTCAGTGGCTACAGTGCTGATAAACAGCAAAGGCTGTGCTGATTTCCCAAAAGAATCCATTGAAATATACTGTAATGGTAAAGTTATCTGCATCTCTGACTATATAAAAATGGAAACATTCGGTTTTGAACCCAATTGTAAAACAACTTTGGAAGCGAAAACCCAGAATAAAGGCCATATTAAAGAGATAGAACAGCTGGCAGATGCGATTATAAATGACAAGGAACCGCCAAGCGGAATAAGACAAGCGACCCGGGCCGCCTGTATCAGCTATAAGGTAAATGAATCTATTGCAACGGGTAAAGTTATCCCCATAAGCGAAGAAGAGTATAATTTATAAGAGCAGGGGCAATATTTTTATTCCTGTATAAAATATCCTGTCCTTTGGACGTGGTTGTTTATTTTAATACCTCAATTTCAAAGAATTTTCTTTGAAATTAATACCGTTTTGCGATCTAAAAGCTATTAAAGAGCTGCGCAGTTGAGCTTAAATAGGCGCAGTAAACTAGCTAAAAGAATGCACTTGTGTATAACAGATACTGAACACATGCCCGTGACTAAGAAAAATCACTTAGGTCATGTGTTCAGAAATATGGAGCGGAGAACGGAGAAAAGCCTTTAATTTCCGCGATGCGGAAAATTCAAAAGGCTTTTTGAGTCCCGTCTAGCTAAAAGAATGCACTTGTGTATTAACAGGCGAATGGCTGTCGGCTGAGGCTCTGGCCTGGAGGGCTATTTCATTTACTCTGAAAGTTTCCTGCATTGAAAGGCGACATTTACCTTCATTGTTGATTTTACGGCAGAAGTCAGCGAAGAATTCGCCCGGTTCCAGTGGTAATTCTGTGAGAGGCTGTTCATGCGTGGTTATGAAGGCCTGTTTGTTGCCGACCTCAATAATTCCTTTATTTCCAGCAATACGCAACTGGTCGCCGCCGTGTAGTTTTGATTGTTGCGGTTGGTAGAAATCGGCATTGATCGTACCCATTGCGCCATTGGCAAATGAAAACGACATTACCGCAGTCGCTTCACAGTCGCCATAGTCGAAATTATGGGCGTTGCTGTGGTGGGCACTAATGTCGTTGATTTCTCCCATAATCCAGCAGGCCCAGTCGATGGCATGAACCGCAACCCAGAGAATAGTGCCACCGTAGGTTGACCGTTGACGATAGAAATCAGGGCGATCATTGCCAAACTTATATGATTTCTGCCCAGTGAACAGCATTGGTTTGCCGATTAAACCATTCTTTACTGCTTGATAGGCGGCATAAAATTCTGGTTCATAACGCATGCCGTGCATGCCGATAATTAATGCATCATTTTGTTCAGCGGTATTACGAAGTTCTTCCAGTATCTCGAAGTTATGTGCAATAGATTTTTCGGTAAAACAGTTGATGCCGCGCTTGAGACATTCAAGTGAAACGGGGCCGTTAAGATCAAAACGGGTGGCTATAATTGCCACATCAGGTTTGAGTTGATCGAGCATAACTCGAAAGTCATCGAACCAACGACAATTAAACTCTTCCGTGATCTGAACATTCAGATCCGAGCAAACATCGACTGGATCTGCAGTAGCGATACCGCAAACTGTCAATTCTGGATATTGACGAATATCCTGCAGAGCATAATTGATATGCCCGCAACTGCCGATAATAACGCATTTAGTTATTTTCATAGATACCTTATCCTCCAATATATTCCAGTAACCACAGTAGTCGTGGATAATAAAGCTGACGTCCCCATATATTATACCATGCCGCCCAACTATAGAGTATTATTACCGGAATGAATAGATAAATGGCATGTCGTCGGAAATAGACCGTCAGGGCTAAGAGGGCTGCCAACTGGCATATTTTCCCTGCCAGTGGACCAGCAATGGGACCAAGAACCATACAGACTAGACGAACTCCAGGATGGGCTTCGGTTTCTGCCCCTTCAACCAGCATAAAGTGACAAGTCGAAACCATATCAGCAATAGCAGCAAGTAAAGTAACAATAAGTAAAACACGATACTCGGCGATATGCCCAGTCCAGTTATTCCTGAATCTATTGAGGATTTTTTTTAATGACTGTTCTTTTTCTATCACGTTATCCTTTTTTCATGACTTATGGGACTTATGGGAGCGTAAACCTGCAAGATATATTATCCCAGCCCCCAGCCCCAAGCCCCAAGTATCAAGTATCAAGTATCAAGTTTTTATCTCTTCGGTACACCGAGCAGGTTCAGGTGTTTATAAAAATGCTTATAAATTCCCTGATGGTACTCTTTTTCAAATTTGTGCATTGCGGCAAAGAAGAGCGGACGAATTACTTTGTCATTAAGAATTGGACCGTAGGTGATGTGTAGCAGTTGACGGGCCTCTAACTGTTCCATCAATGCTGGTAATTCTTCGTCTTTAAGGCTGTCAACGTCAGCGATTTTATTAATATCAGCGGTGATATGATATAGCTCCTGCATGGCGGCAAAATTATCGAGTGAACATTTGTGCATCGAACGATAAAGCACCGGATCGTGTTGAGCGATAACTCTGACCGCTTCAAGCCAGCTGGTGCCGGCGGTTTTCAGATGCAGACGCATATCGGTCATTTCACCGATGGTCGGATAAACCATAAATTTGTCACTGCCGGAGTGGATTGATACTTTATAATCACCATTAGCCTGAGCAATATCAGCGTGAACCCGGAATTGACGGTCAAACTCAGCTTTATCGCCGATGTAGTCAATTCCTTTCTGGAATTCACCGATAAAACGCGGTGCGAGTGAAGTAAATTCAACGTTACGCAACAATAACTCTTTCGCAATAAACAGGTGATGAGATGGCAGGGTCGGAGAAGTTGTTTCATCAATTGAAACTTCAAGATCAAATTTGTTGCCACGACGCTCAGCCAGGTGTTCATGAACCGTTGCAGCGTAATCTAATGCACCGAGATACATAACGGCACAACGTTTAGCAGTTGCGGCATCAATATTAACTTTACTGCTTTTTACTGTGAATGTTTTATCAGCATAAGTGTCAATAATATGTTGTTTGGTGCCCTCCGGCAGTTTGTCAAATGCGGCATCAATTTCGGACCGCGGCCAGTCACCAGCGGCGGCATTCATGATGTCTGACAGATCAAGGGTAATCATTAACATATCAGCTGCGAGAGCAACATCAATATCATCAATGGTTTTCAGGTGATCACCATCCGCACCATAACCATCTTTGTAGCCAGCCTGAAAGACCATGAAACAGGTATCATCGACGACATCGCGATAGGTTCTGCCGGTCAGGGCAAGTTCACGGATAGACTGTTGAGCCAACACCGGTGTAACCTGGAACTCTTTAGCCGCGGCAATATGGCCGACGGTGGCACAGCCAAGACGGTCACCGCAACCGACAGTTGTTTTACGGTCACGCAATGAAATAGGCGCGGTCCATGGGAACACTTTGCGCAGTGCTTTGGCGTTAGCAGCATTCAAAGGACATATTTTGGCGGCAATTTCATCAGTGCCGATTCTATCACCGGTGAATTCTACGATAGTTTCGTCATCACAGCTTGAAATAACAACAAGAAAGCGTGATTTGCTGTCGCGTGCCATAGCGACAATCGAGTCGCCAATTTTATTTATAGAGTCACTGTAAAAGGAAAATGCACTTCCCGGATGATCAATGTTTTGACGAATGTTATTCTCGGAAGATGCTAGTAAAGTTGCGGCGTTTTCAAGAATTTTTTCCATGATGCTCCTTAATTGTTTTATTATATTTCATTATGCTCGTATAAGTAATAAACTATTACATTATCATTATTTAGCCTTAAATCAATCCTTTTTTATTGATTTTATTATGACCTTATAGTATACTAAGTTTATAAGGAAGTGATAGTTTTATCAAAAATCGAGGAACTTTCATTTAGCATCGCAGTCTATAGCAGTAGAAATGGGCTCTGAAAGAACAGTTTTCAGACAATAACTAAAAAAAATAGGTAAGGACTCGCAAAAAAACAGGTTGGATTTTTCGTTTGTTTGCAAACAGTTGCTCCGCGTTACGAAAATATTTATATAGTTCTACTATGTAAACACTTTTGTGCCTTAATAAGTTGTCCGCATCCGACGCGAAATTATCCAATTTATTTTTGAGTGAGCCCTAAATACATTATAAAATGGATAAAATAATTGAATTTTTTGTAAATTGTTGGTTAACGACTACTGAACTTGCGCCCTGGTTATTGCTTGGACTAGGCATTGCCGGCGCATTACATATCTGGATACCAGATAATTTTATCAAACGCCATTTAGGACATGGACGGATTTCTGCTATTTTCAAAGCGGTAATCTTCGGGGTTCCAATGCCATTGTGTTCATGCGGGGTTATTCCTGCTGCGCTCGGGATAAAAAAACAAGGGGCTGGCAATGGCGCGGCAATGGGATTTTTGATCAGCACTCCGCAGACCGGCGTTGATTCTATTATGGTCAGTGCTTCGTTGCTAGGTTTACCGTTTGCCCTATTCAAATTGGTCAGTGCGTTTATTCTCGGCATTATCGGCGGTCTCTTGTCATATTTTTCAGATACAGCTGCCGAAAACAGTATCGCAGAAGATCTATCCTCGGATAATGCTCCACCAAAAACCTGTCGGGAACTGTTAAATTTTGCCGTTGATGACCTCTTGAAAATGATCTGGCGCTGGTTGTTTGCCGGGATTATTATCTCGGCAGCCATCACAACTTGGTTGCCAAAAGATTTTTTCCAGAACTATCTGACCGATAACATTTTACTGGCGATGCTGTTGGTGTTATTGATTTCACTGCCAATGTATGTTTGTGCAACTGCTTCAGTCCCAATCGCGGCGGCACTAGTCGCGAATGGTATGCCCATCGGTGCGGCGTTGGTATTCCTAATGGCAGGACCGGCATCAAATGTTGCAACTATCGGCACTGTTTATCGTGCTTTTGGCATTAAAAATCTATTTATTTACCTTGGTACAATTATTACCGGCAGTCTGTTTTGCGGTTGGTTGTTCAGTTCAGTTATTGCCCCGCACACAGTGCAGACCGCAATGCAGCATCACGAAGCCGGTATTATTCCTATTGTAGCTACCATTATACTGGGCGGCCTGATGCTACGTTTCGCAATTATGGAATTCAAAGATTGGTTTAACAGTCATAGTAAAAGCACTAGCGATCGTCTGACCAGCAGAGAGTTTCATGTTACTGGCATCACCTGTCAGGGCTGTGCAGGCAAACTAAAAACAGCACTTAATGCCTTAAGTGGCATTGCAGCAACTGAAATTAATATTGAATCCGGTATAGTTACGGTCAGCGGGGATTCATTGAATGATAAGATTATATCAGCTGAAATCGTCAAATGTGGTTTTACGCCGGTAACTGATTGATTATACTTCGAGCGGGAAGAACCTTAACTTTTTTCATGAAGATGGTAATGCTGGACTGCTTTTTGTAAGTAACCTGTAACTTGCAAAGGGCATAAACAGCGTTATCAGGGCATGTAAAAAGCTGAAATTTCAACCGTTTGAAGTATAAGCCATCGGTTAAAAAAGTTAAATTACAGACGACCTGCCCGGTAATGGGTGGAAAAATCAATAAAAAACTTTATATTGTTGTAAAAGGTAAACGCATTTATGTCAGTTGCGTTGTCTCGGATGCATCGCAACCATAAAAAAGCTCCGGTAAAATATATCAGCAAGCTGGAAAAAGCCGGGGTAACAATTAAAAAGGCAAAGCCAACCAAAGCAGTAGAGAGATTGAGGATTGTTAATTATTATTTTTCAATTTGTGTTTTCGTCATTTCAATTTGTGATTCCATCATATTGATGCCGTCAATGATAAGTTGAATCTCTTTGATAGGTGATTCCAGGTCAAGTTTTGAAAAATCGCCTTTGGTTATAGCATAGCATTTCTGATAAATTTTAATAAAAGGTTTAACTACCTGATGATAGAGAACAAAATATAGGACACAATATGAAAACAGCCCTAGTACCAGAACATGCCAACTGTGACGAAACATCAAATTTAAGATACTTTGATCGGGCATGAGACTATACTGAATAATTGCGTAAACACCCATGGCTACAGCTGTTATTAAAGCCATCAATAGTGCCATTGCGGTTGCCAGAGATAATTTGTTTTTAGTTTTCATGATACTTGCCCCATTATTTAAGCTTTGGTGATTATTTTTTTCAGAAAATGTTCGTCTTGTTAATTATTAAGACGAACAGTAAAAGAAAAACGTTACGCTGTTGCAAAAAATATGTTTGCGTAACGTTTTGTAATTTCTTACGTCTTTACCTAATGTACAACATAAGAGGATAGAAAATTGAATGAGTTTGATTTAGATAATGTGCTTGAACGCGCTAGAACACTTGATGATGAGGCGATGACCGAGCTCTATCAGTTTTACTATCCCAAGATAGTTAAATTCATCTATTACCGAGCCCGACCGAATGATGCGGAAGATTTGGCTGGGGAGGTGTTTTTAAAGGTAATACGATCAATAAAAAATCAGCGTGGAAATTTTGAAGCGTGGCTCTACAGAATAGCCCGTAATGTTATTATCGACAAAGGCAGATATATGAATTCCAGACCCGAAACAGAACTGAATGGTGAGTTTGCGGAACAGATTGAAGATACCACCAGAGTTCATGCCTCAATTGACGCAAAGCTAGATATTCACCATGCGCTATCACAGGTCAATGATGAACAACGTGAATTTTTAATTTTTAAATTTATCCAAGGACTGAATAATAAAGAGATCGCCATGATTACAGATAAAAGTATCGGTGCATTACGCGCAATTCAATTCAGAGCACTGAAAGCATTAAATGGAGCACTATCATAAATGAATAAAGCATATTCAATTGAAGAGATTCTCGACATTGCCATCGATAAATTGATCGATGGAGCGAATATTCAGGTGATATTGGCAGATTATCCCGAAGCTGCGGAAGAGTTGCGCCCAATGCTGGAAAGTGTGGTACGCCTCCGTCAGGCTCCTGCACCTGAAACTAAATCATCAATTCAGCCACTGATCAGGATTATTGCCAAAATGGCCAATGAAACAGCGTTTCTAAACCCCAGAATCGTTAACTTTAAATCACGGGAAAAAGTATTGCGGATTGCCGCCTCTTTCGCTATTATCGCTGTATTAAGCTGGGGAACCGTGAATGCCGCCACTAATACCGTGCCGGGTGACTGGTTCTATCCCATAAAACTGTTGACCGAAAAAGTGCGGTTTATGCTCAGCATTAATCGCGAGAAAAAGGTTGAACTGAAAATTACCTACTCAACCGAACGCCTGAAAGAGTTAGTCTCCAAATATCATAGCGGCGGTGGCTTAGATCGTAATCTGCTGCGAGTGATGCTTGACGAGGCACGTGCTGCACTTGATGATGGGCAGAAACTGACGACAACCACCAAGCCGCTACTGATGAAACGGATTAGTAATATGTCTCATCTCCAGAGCAATGAATTAAAAAAATTACAGCAAATGGCGAATCCGTACGATAAAAAAATACTCGAAAAATCAATCAGCCGCTGTGGTGAGCTGATGCAGTATTGTATGATGAAAAGCAGTAATGAACCAACGGACTCAAATATGTCACCCAAACAGCAGGAGATGATGCAGAACTGTCCGATGATGAAGCAGTGAAGTTAAATTTATCGGATGGCATAAAACTTGCCGCTCTTACTTTTTAATAAAGGAGTCAGTAAGCTATCATGTTGTGCAACATAAAATTATAAGGAAACGTTTATGAGTACTAAAAATCGAGATGGCTTTTTTAGAATAGCTGGAATTGTCGGGTTACTGCTACTATTATTAGTGATTGCCTGGGGGCGTAACCGTAAGCCAGACGAAAACACCGTGGCGTCGGCACCCCAGAGCAAAGAGCATGATCATGCCGAACCGGCAAGCCACGGCGAGGTGAAAGGGAAAAAACTTGAACACAGTGATAGAGAGTTGAAGCCAAGCGGTAAATTTATTGCCGGGCAACGCCGGGTCACTTACGAGGCGTTTAAATTTGGCTTCGCGCCGGATCCATTGATTGTCAGGAGTAATGAAACGGTGGTTCTGACACTGAAAAGCCGTGACGTTACCCATGGTATGCTGATCCCTGAAATAGATTTCACTACCACTTTCCCCGCCAAGGGTGAAGCGACAGCAAGCTTCAAGGCTCCGACTAAACCAGGCAAGTACCCTATTTTCTGCAGTATCTACTGCGGTTCCGATCATGGCAACATGCAGGGCGTACTACTGGTACTGCCAGCAGAACAGTAGGAACTCCGACTATGAAGAAACTACTTAAACACATCAAAAACATGAAGCTTCAGCTGATATGCCTGCTGTTAGTACTGTTTATTGTCGCATTAGTCAAACAAACTCCGGCAACCTATCCTTTACTGTTGGGGCAGCTCGGGTTCGCGGTTTTAACTGCCCTGTTAGCTGAACTGGCTTTTTTCGGCGCAGTGAAAAGCAATTCAATTCAAAGTGCGGTAATCAGCGGAATTATAATTGCTCTGCTCCTGATGCCGGGCACCGAATTGAAACTTGTCTGGCTGGCGGTAACGGTTGCGATTGCGGTAAAATTACTCTGCCGTTTTCCGCGTGGCGCACACATTTTCAATCCGGCTGCTGCTGGTCTGTTGATGATTATGCTCTTCTGGGGCAATCGGATTAACTGGTGGGGCTTTTCCAGCCCATATCTGGTAATCATCCTAGGCGGCATTATCAGCTATCGCCTGAAACGGCTCTCACTAGTTTTTTCCTACCTTATTTTTCGAGCAATCGGACTTTGGCTACTGAATGGCTTGGCAATTGATGTTGATATGCTGCTGTTACCCAATCTGTTTTTTGCCTTTATTATGTTAATTGAACCAAAAACATCACCGGCAAAACGAGTTGCACAATGGCAATTTGGTGCCGGTGTCGGTCTGCTGGCGTCGCTGTTATTTACCCTGTTGCCGGCATTTGACGGTGATCTAATTGCTCTGTTGATAATGAATCTGCTCCGACCGCTGCTCTACCAAAAAATAAAGAGCTCCACACAATAATTTTTTTTTCAGCGTAACGTTTACTGTTTTTAACCGTCTTTACTTATGTGTCTAATCGAATCGGGGTTTCCCGTTCAAGCACTATTGAATAATAATGAGTGGACAATTTGTCAGCTCAAAATAAAACAAGGAAAATGGATTATGAAAAAGTCAATAACAATGTTTGTTGCTGTCGCGATGGGTTTTATGCTTAATATCAGTACTACTTTTGCGGCACCAGGCTGTTGTTCTATACAGCAGAATAAGACTGCAACCTCTACACCGACAGTAAAAAAGGCTGCAGTAAGCTGTCCTAAGCTAAAAGGAATGACTGCGACTGAAAAGAAGGCGATGATGGCAAAATGCCAAAAGATGATTCAGAGCTGTCCCAAGCTGAAAGGAATGAATAAAGCTGAGATGCAGCAAGCAATGAAAAACTGTCCAAAGTTGAAAAATATGTCTGCTGCTGAGAAAAAAGTTATGCTCGAAAAATGTCAAAAAATGATTAAAGACTGTCCCAAGCTGAAAGGAATGTCCGGTGCAGAAAAACTAAAAAAGATGCAGCAGTGTCCAAGTTTGCAGAAAAAAACTGCTGTTGCCGGGAATGACATGCCGACAAAATGCCCTAAAGCGCAAGCTGCTGAAAAAACTGCTTCTACCGTCGATAACTGCCCATGGTATAAACGGTGGTTCGGCAGCCACGATGACGCCTGTAAAAATAATAAATAATAGCGGCAATTCAACTTTTTTCACGGTTGCTTTGGTATTTTACGAGCCGCTGTGATTTTGAGCTATTTTATCTGTAACCGACTCACGCCAGCCCAATTGCTGGCTGGCGGTGTCTTTAAATATTTTTTACAACGTCGTACATACAAGCTACAAACATTATCACCAGGATAAATTTCCAGCAATTCGTATAATAGTTGTAATGCTTCTCGCCATTGGCGAGTACGATATAGTTGATAAATAGCATTGAATCTCACTGCCAACTCCTGTTTTGCTGGTGCTTCCATAGCATTAATTTCCGCCAGGAGTTCGTATATTACGATACTTTGCTCTTGCCCTTTTACAGTAATTTCATCTAAAATCCTACAGATAAAATGCTCCTGTACGCGGTCATAAGTAGCCTGACTAATAATAATTTCTGTTCGGTATATTTTATTAACCCCTTCAAGTCGACTGGCGAGATTAACTCCATCACCGAGGACTGTATAATTCATCCGCTGTTTGGCTCCAATATTACCAACAATTACCTGACTTGAATGAATACCGATTCTAGTATTAAATGGTTCTTGCCCGTTGGCAATCCATTGTCTGTTCAGTTCTTTGATTTTTTGCTGACAACGCAGTGCAGCTCGACAGGCATTTACCGCATGCTGCTGATTGGGCAGAGGTGCGCCCCAAAATGCCATTACGGCATCGCCAATAAATTTATCAACCGTGCCATATTCATTATCAATAATTGCAGTTGTAGCATCAAAATAATCAGAAAGCTGAACTAAGAGCTCGTGTGGCGGATGATTTTCTGAAATGGAGGTAAATTGTTCAATATCCGAAAAAAATATCGTTAACTCTTGCTCTTTACCGCCGATGGCAATAGTTTCACCCGATTTAATTAGCTGTTTTACCAATAATGCCGGCAGATAAAGACTAAATGCCTGCAAATTATTTTTCATCGCTTTGATCGCATTATGCATCGTCTGAATTTCTTGAACTGGAGATGTTATGCTCAATTCTGAATCAAAATTAAAATTTCTGATCTCAAGAATATCTTTGGCCAACAATTCTATCGGTTTTGAGATACGACGTGCCAAGAGCAAAGAAATGAGAATCCCGGCAACAAGTGCCACGGCGGAGAGGTAGAGAATACGTTTCAGTGTTGTCGCCAGTGCCCCGGTAAAATCATTTTGCGGGGCGATAATGGTCAACATCCATTGCTGCCCATGCGCTACAGCTAGGGGCTGGCAAGTTGTAAGAAATTTTTTATTGGCGACGGAGAATGAACGGCATAAATTATCCGTTGATCCACTATAAGTTTTCGCTGCGGCAATTATCTGCGGCAATTGCAGGTCTGCAATATCTTGCCCTGCTTCATAACTGATATTTTGTTGAGAACTGAAAAATGCCAATAGCTTACCTGCACCGTCACTGACAAAGGCAATACCATTCCGGCTGAGCTTGACAACAAGTAAAAACTCTGATATTTTATTTAAGGGAATAGTGGTTGCCACCATACCTGTAAGCTTAGCAGATGAGTCAAAAACTGGAGCATTTACCGTCACGCCAAATTTATTGCTATCCGACAGACGGTAAGGCTTGCTCCAAAATATTTTACCAGTCTGCTGAACTTGTTTATACCATGCCTGCCACCTATCATTAACAATGTCACCAGTTGTCGTTGACTGCTTTTGGAGGCGTGATTTAGCGTCATAAATATCGGTAGTTAAAGTATAACCCCCAGCCGTTCTAATTGTTTTCAGCTCATATCCCGCTTGACCTTGATATGATACTGTCGCCAAAACAGCTCGACTGTTCCCGAATGCAATTGAACCGAACTGTTTATAAGCGACTAATGTCTTGAGGAGTGCCATTGAAATTGTCGAAAGGCTGTCTTGAGCCGCTAGTGAAGCCTGTTGCCTATCTGTTCGAGGTTGAGTATCTGACGTTGACTGTTCAGCGTTACGGCTACGCTGGTTTTGTTCATGACGATTGCTGGGCGAAAACTGTTTAGCTAAATTATCTGTTGCCGATTGTGCTGTAATCATGTAATAATTTACCTTTTCGGTAAATATTTTTGACTCATATGTTAAACGACGACTGGCATTATCAATCGCCATCGTTTCATTATGGGAATAGACAACATAAACAATGCCAATCGCAGTTGACAGCATCAACAGGGTGAAAATCAAAATAATATCAACTCTGAATTTACGATGTATCATTATTGCTCCATTTTGAATTTATCTGCTTGCAGCCTCGCGTATACAAGACTCAACAATTTATTTTTGAGTGTTCCGTAAGTATATGACAAATTAACTCATTATTCAAGTTATTTGATTGCTTTTATATGGGTTATGCGGTAAATGCAGCGGTTTAAGTTTTAATAGTTAATTGCGCGGTTAACATCTATTTTGCCCAATGCGTTCGGAGAACGCAGGCTACTTCATTTGCGTGGTGATAACTGATTTAGTTGACATATCAGTTGTTGCTATTATATTATCCACATATACTGTTTAGTTCAAATATAACCTAATCGGTGATTATATTCTATAGTAACTTGATAAAGAAATATGTTTTTATGGTGATTATGCGTAACACTTTCAACTGTGCTGCGTCTTTACAAATAACGGCAGTTGTTGCAAAATTGTTTTGCAACGCTCATTTTTGCCGGTTACAAATAAAAACAAAGGAACAAGAAAATGAAAACTTCAATTATTACAGTATTGATGATAGGGGCAGTTTTGTCTGGCAATTCACTCTTGGCCAATGAAGGACATAATGAGGGAATGAAGGGGATGAAGGGGATGAAACATGATAGCAAAACTGCAATTGTAAAGCAGCAGACCAACTGTCCGGTAATGACGCAGAATAAAATCAACAAAAAGCTTTATGTCGATGCCGACGGCAAACGCATCTATGTTTGTTGCAAAGGGTGTATTAGCAAAGTTAAGGCCAACCCGAAAAAATATATCAAACAGCTGAAAGATGCTGGTCAACAGGTAAAAAGTTTAGAACTTAAACTTCAAACCAATTGCCCGGTAATGACGCGGAATAAAATCAACAAAAAGCTTTATGTCGATGCCGACGGCAAACGCATCTATGTTTGCTGCAAAGGTTGCCTGCCAATGGTAAAACGCAATCCGGCAAAATATATCAAAAAGCTTAAAGCGCAGGGTATAGCTGTTGCAGCCACGCCCAAACCATAAATAGCCATTATGCTGAATGGGGGGATACCACATATCCCCCTATCTCCCACATCCCCCATATAACAAGAGGAATGAAGATGAATTTATTTATCGGCCTGCGGTCGATTGGTTTGCTTAGTTTAATTTTTATCACTGCTGGTTGCTATTCTGATTTGGAAAAACAATCATGGAAAGAGGTTAAAGCTGTTGGCGAAAAATATCGCATGAGCAGTGCAGCGCGCGAACAGTTGTTGCCGAATCTGGCTGAACAACACACCCTTAATGATTTCTTGGCCTATGCTTTATTGCAGAATGCCAGTTTAGAAGCTGAATTCAACACCTGGAAAGCCGCTTTGGAAAAAATAACCCAGGTGAGAACTCTGCCAGACCCCAGATTTAATTATGGATACTATATTCAGGAGGTGGAAACTAGAGTCGGGGCTCAGAAAAACAGCTTTGGCATTGCACAGACTTTCCCGTGGTATGGAACTCTATTACTTAAGGGGGGCGTCGCCTTGGCAAATGCAGAGGCGCAGAAGCAACGCTATGAGGCTGAAAAGTTAAAAATATTTAATCGGGTCAAAGAGGTCTATTACGAATATTATTATTTAGGGCGAGCACTTGATATTATAAAAAAGAACTTGGCTTTATTTAAAGAGCTGGAGCAGGTCTCCTCTGAAAAATATGGCACTGCCGAATTCACCTATGCTAATTTGATCAGAATCCAAATTGAGACGATCAAGTTTGCTGAAAGAGTTGATTCATTAAATGATTTTCGGCAGCCGGTACTGGCAAAACTCCGACATGTATTGAACTTGAATAAAACTGCCTCAATCCCGGCGTTCCCTTTCCCCAAGAAATTGAATGTCGTTGATATAAAACCCGCAATGTTTAAGACATTGCGTGAACAGGTTAAGCGTAATCCAAAGTTGAAAGTACTTGACAGTTATATTGCCCGTGAAGAAAAGAAACGCAAAATCGCTTGGCGGCGCTATATCCCCGATGTCACTTTGGGCATTGATTATATCCAAACCGATAAATCATCGATGAAGGTGAAGGATAATGGCAAAGATCCGATAATTGCTCGAATTGGGCTGAATTTACCGATCTACTTCACCAAATACGAAGCGGAAAGGCGTGAGGCGATTGCCCGGAAAATGGCATTCAAAGGCAAGCGGGTTGACCTGGAGAAATTATTATTGTCAGACCTTGAACAATATCTGTTTAAAATGAAAGATGCCAAGCGTAAGATGCGCGTTTACAATGATAACCTGATCCCCAAAGCTGAAGATTCATTGCGAGCAATTCAGCGTTCATACGTCACCGGCAAGACCAGCTATCTGGATTTTATCGATGCTCAACAGACATTGTTGAAGTTTCAGCTGGTTTATGAAGAAAATTTAATGAACTACGCTAAAGCGATTGCCCGAATTGAAGCACTGACAGCGAAGGAAATTGCGTCACCGAATTAAACGATTTTTAATACAATAAACAAGGAGATAGTAATGAATATTAAAACTAAAAAATCCCGCTCTGCAGTCACGGTGGTAGTGGTTCTTACCGTGCTCGCACTTGGTATCGGTTTTTTTATAGGCCGCTCTGCAACCAATAACGGTAAGCCGAAGCAGATACAATCAGCCGCAGAAGAAACTTCACCTACAAAGTCAAAAACGGTCTGGACATGTTCAATGCACCCACAGATCAGGCAGCCGAAACCGGGGAAATGTCCGATTTGTTCTATGACTTTAATTCCTTTGAAGCAAGATTCTTCTGATGACAGCGCAGTTGGAGCAACACTTAAACTATCCCCTTATGCCATCAAATTAGCCGGCATAGAAACTGTCCCCGTTAAACGGGCTTTGGTGGAAACTGAAATAAATATGGTGGGGAAAGTCACCTATAATGAGACGTTGCTGGCCTATATAACGGCAAGAATGCCAGGGCGTATTGATACACTTTTTGTCAATTTTACCGGAATATCAGTCCGCAAAGGGGATCACATGGCTGAATACTACAGCCCGGAACTTCTAGTCGCACAGCGTGAATTACTGCTGGCGGTTAATAATATTAAAAACAAAGAGCGGGCTGGTAGTTCTCTACGTAATTACGGGATGTCGGATGAATCTTTGTTGCAAACTGTGAAGAAAAAATTGGAGCTGTGGAACTTGACGAAAAAAAACATCAGTGATATTATTGAAAATGGCAAGGTTGCTGATCATGTGGTACTTTACTCCCCGATCGCCGGGATTGTGATTGAGAAAAAGGCACTTGAAGGTAAATATTTCAAGACTGGAGACCGCCTGTTTACCGTCGCCGATCTGTCACAGGTCTGGATTATGCTCGATGCCTACGAATTGGATTTGATGTGGCTGCGCTACGGACAATTGGTTGAGTTTTCCAGTGTCGCCTACCCCGGGAAAGTTTTTACCGGCAGAATCTCATTCATTGACCCCGTTCTTGATTCCCAAACCAGAACCGTGAAAGTTAGAGTCAATGCCACCAACAGGGATGGTAAATTAAAACCCGGCATGTTTGTCAATGCGGTTGTCAAGGCTAAAATCTCCCAGGCAGGTAAAGTTATTGATACAACCTATGCTGGTAAATGGATCGGACCAATGCACCCGGAAATTGTTAAATCTAAACCTGGTAAATGCCCGATTTGCGGGATGAAATTGGTTAAGGCAGCATCATTGGGCTATAGCGATACTAAAGATTCTGTAAACAACCTGCCATTGGTTATTCCTGCCACCGCACCGCTGATTACCGGCAAACGGGCGATTGTCTATATCAGATCAAGCAAAACGTCTGGAACTTTTTATGGTAAAGAGGTTATCCTGGGGCCGCGGGCGGGTAATTATTATATCGTCGAAAGTGGCTTGAAAGAGGGTGACCTGGTAGTGATTAGCGGTAATTTTAAAATTGACAGTTCATTGCAGATCCAGGCCAGACCAAGCATGATGTCCGCTGATTCCACGCCTGATTCAGAGCAACCACAGAAAACTGAATTCAAGATTGAGGCACAATTCAAAAAACAGTTGTCAATGATTTACAACAGCTATTTTGCGCTTCAGCAAGCCTTGGCGGTAGATAAATTTAAACAAAGCGTAGCCGAGATGAAAAATCTCGGCATGATGTTGGGACATATCAACTCTGACAGCTTAAATGGGGCTAGTTTGAAGGCCTGGCACAAAATAGCCAGTGAAATCAAAGCCATCGTCAAACAGGCCAATGAATCGAAAGACATCAACAAGCTTCGTGAAGATTTCTCCAACCTGTCAGCGGTCGTTTACGAACTGGCCGCTACATTCGGAGCCGATAAATCTATCACTATTATAAAATTTAAGTGCCCGATGGCTTTTGATAACAAAGGTGCTGAATGGCTTCAGCAGAATGAAAAGATTGCTAATCCATATTTAGGTAAAAATATGCCCGGCTGCGGCGAAAAAGAGGAAGATGTTATAAAATGAATGATAAAAATATAGAATCTCAAGAATTAGTGCCCAAATCAATTCTCGACAAGATAATTCTGTTTTGCCTGGAAAACAAGCTGGTTGTATCAATGATCGTAGCTGCCATTATCCTGTGGGGGATTATGGTTGCACCGTTCGACTGGGATATCGGCGGCATTCCGCGTAGCCCCATACCCGTTGACGCCATTCCAGACATCGGTGAAAATCAGCAGATTGTTTTTACTGCCTGGATGGGACGCTCGCCGCAGGATATGGAGGATCAGGTAACCTATCCGCTAACCGTTGCGATGCTGGGTATTCCCGGCGTTAAAACCGTCCGCAGTTACTCTAATTTCGGATTCTCAATGATTTTTATTATCTTCAAAGATGACGTTGAGTTCTACTGGTCACGCTCAAGGGTACTGGAGAAGATGAATAGCCTACCGGCCGATACATTGCCGAAAGGGGTCCGACCATCACTGGGACCTGATGCCACCGCCTTGGGGCAGGTCTACTGGTATACCCTTGAAGGTATGGATGAACAGGGCAACCCTACCGGCGGTTGGGATTTGAGTGAACTACGCACTATTCAGGACTGGTATGTCCGCTACAGTCTGTTGTCTGCTGAAGGTATCAGTGACGTGGCCTCAATCGGGGGATTTGTTAAAGAATATCAGGTGGATGTCGATCCTGACGCAATGCGAGCTTATGGCGTAACCTTAAAAGATGTTTTTATGGCTGTAAAGATGTCAAATATAGATGTTGGTGCTAAAACTATAGAGGTTAACAAGGTTGAATATATAATTCGCGGTCTGGGTTTTGTGCAAAAAGTGCAGGATATTGAGAAGGCCGTGGTTAAAGTCAAAGATAATGTCCCAATTTTAATTAAAAACATCGGTCATGTCTCGCTGGGGCCGGCACTGCGACGCGGGGCACTGGATAAAGGCGGGGTTGAGGCCGTCGGTGGCGTGGTGGTCGTCCGTTACGGTGAAAATCCATTATCTTCCATAAAAAATCTCAAAAAGAAAATCAGCGAAGTCGCGCCCGGGTTACCCACTAAAGCAGTTATTGACTATACCCAGGTCTCGCTCAAAGAGGTCAATGCGTTTGCGCTAGAACATGGCTTTAAGGCATTTGTCAATGACAAGCTCAATCAGAATGAATGGCTGACCTTTCTGCGAAAAACTAATTTCAACCAGCGCCCGAAATGGGTAAAACTAAGCCAGGTGAAAATTGTTCCATTCTATGACCGCACCGGACTTATCTATGAAACACTTGGTACTCTGAATACCGCTCTAGTTGAAGAAATTCTGATTACGATTATTGTCGTGATCGTGATGTTAATGCACATGCGGAGCTCATTTGTGGTCTCTGTCACCCTGCCACTGGCAGTCTTACTCTGCTTTATCGCCATGAAAGTATTCAAAGTCGATGCCAATATTGTCGCATTGTCCGGTATTGCCATCGCCATCGGCGCCATTGTAGATATGGGGGTTATTGTCTGTGAAAATATCTTGAAACATTTGGAGACGGCAGATCCGAAACAGAACCGGTTGCATATTGTCTATCATGCCACCAGTGAAGTGGCAAGTGCGGTGCTGACCGCAATTTTAACCACAATTATCAGTTTTCTGCCAGTCTTTGTCATGATTGGGGCGGAAGGCAAACTGTTTAAACCATTGGCCTTTACCAAAACTTTTGCGCTGCTGGCATCCGTAATTGTGGCTCTGACCATTGTTCCGGCCATGGCTCATACGCTGTTCGGCTTTAATATCACCTCTAAAAAACTGAAAAAGGCAACCCTGTTTGCCCTGATTATTGTCGGTGTCGTATTAGCAGTTTACGGCTTTTGGCTACTCGGCGGCGTCGCGGTGGCAGTTGCGCTTTATCACCTTACCCAAAATCGAATCGGTGAACGTTATAAAAAATGGCTGTTTATCGCCTTCAATTTTGCCATGGTACTGGTGGTGGGGGTTTTCCTGACCAAGGATTGGCTGCCGCTGGGACCAGGTGCCGGATTTATCAAAAATTTTATGGTCGTGGCATTCCCCATTGCCGGATTGTTACTTTTCTTCTGGCTCTTCATGAAGGCTTACGCTCCTCTGCTGCGCATAATGCTCCGCCATAAATTGATTACCCTGTGTGTGCCAGTTGTCGTTATGGCCATGGGGGGCGCAGTATGGTTAGGTTTTAATACCATTTTCAGCTGGGTACCTGCTCCCATTAAATCAAGTAGCGTTTATACCTCGCTGGCGGATACCTTTCCCGGACTGGGCAAAGAGTTTATGCCAGCCCTGGACGAAGGATCCTATCTTTATATGCCGACAACCATGTCTCATGCCTCCATCGGCGAGGTGATGGATGTCTTGCGTATGCAGGATATGGCATTTGCGCAAGTGCCGGAGATAAAATCTGCGGTAGGTAAACTGGGACGGGCTGAAACGCCATTGGATCCAGCACCAATTTCCATGATTGAAACCGTAATTAACTATTACCCGGAGTATCTGATTGATAAAGCTGGCAATCGCATACAGTATAAGTTTGACTTTAATCAGCAGGAGCTCTTTAAAGATGAACATGGCAAAGTATTGCCGGCACTAGATGGTAAACCCTACAAAGTTCAGGGTAAATACCTGCGCGACAGTGATGGCAAATTAATTGCTGATGCCGATGGGATGCCGTTCAGGCTCTGGCGTCCAGCTCTTGATCCTAAACTAAACCCCGGACGCAAAGCATGGAAAGGTATTGTTAAGCCTGATGACATCTGGGGTGAAATTGTCAAAGCCGGTCAGGTTCCCGGCGTAACCTCCGCACCCAAACTTCAACCGATTGCGGCGCGAATTGTGATGTTGCAAAGCGGTATGCGGGCCCCGATGGGGGTGAAGGTCAAAGGCCCAGACCTGGCAACTATCGAAAAAGTTGGTTTGCAGATCGAAAAATACCTCAAAGAGATTCCGAGCGTCGAATCGGACGCCGTCTTTGCTGACAGAATTGTCGGTAAACCCTACTTGGAAATTGACATTGACCGCGATGCCATTGCCCGTTACGGCATGAGCATCAGAGCCGTTCAGGATGTTATTGAAGTCGCCATCGGTGGTCGACAAATTACCACCACGGTTGAAGGGCGTGAACGCTATCCGGTTCGGGTCAGATATTTCAGAGAACTCAGAGATTCCATCGAAGCACTTGATAAAATTCTCGTCGCCTCTTCAAGCGGACAGCAAATTCCGCTCAGTCAATTAACTAAAACCAAATATATCCGCGGACCACAGGTGATTAAAAGTGAAGATACCGCCCTGATCGGCTATGTCCTGCTAGATAAGAAACCCGGTTATGCCGAGGTCGATGTTGTTGAACAGGCTCAGGCCTATCTGCAACAAAAAATAGATGACGGTGAATTTGAACTACCCGCTGGAGTCAGTTACACTTTTGCCGGTAATTATGAGAATCAAATCAGAGCTAAAAAAACTATGATGGTAGTATTACCGGTTGCACTGTTTCTGATCTTTATGATTCTATATTTTCAGTTTAAATCCATTCCGACAACCATGCTGGTATTCTCTTCAATTGCCATCGCCTGGGCGGGGGGATTTGTCCTCATCTGGATGTATGGTCAACCATGGTTTATGGATTTCAGCCTCTTCGGTGCCAATATGCGCGACCTCTTTCAGGTGCATGAAATTAACCTCAGTATCGCCATCTGGGTCGGCTTTCTCGCCCTATTCGGTATTGCCTCCGATAACGGGGTAATTATCTCCACCTACCTAGATCAGAGTTTCGCCACTCATGACATCTCCAGTATTGAGAAAATCCGCGAAACAACTATTCTGGGAGCAGAACGCCGGATCAGGCCATGCCTGACTACTTCAGCAACAACAATTCTGGCTCTATTGCCAATTCTCACCTCTGCCGGGCGTGGTTCCGACATTATGGTGCCGATGGCGATTCCATCATTCGGCGGCATGCTGGTGGTGCTAGTTTCAGCCTTTATTGTGCCGCTGCTCTACTGTTCGCTGGCAGAGCTCCGCTTTAAATGGAAAAAATAAATTTTAACCACGAAAAGTAGGAAAGTCACGAAAAAATCATCAGACCTGTAAAGGTGCCTGAACTTGCGGATGGCAATCATTTTATTAGTGCGTAAATAGTGAGTCCCCGAATGCCTTTGTGAAGCAAAGGATTTCAAGAGACGTAGTTTTAGTGGCTAACGCTTTTTGCTTTTATTAGTTCCGACAAAACCGCTTATATTAACAGAATAATTTTGTGATAGAACTTTTTTTACAGAATGATTTTTTTTGATATTTGGAAAAACATTTCCTTTGCTAAGCAGAGCCTATTTATAAGCAAATATACCAGAGCCCTAGGACTATTTGATGCTAATTTTATAACCAAACTAATATTTTGAATTTTAAGGTTATATTTACTTTATTCTGCAATCTAAATTATGGCTTATAAAAGGGATGAATTCAAACGTTAAAGGCCTTAACCTGCTGATTGAGTACAAATATTTGACAGATACTACAACATATACAGATAAAGCTGCAAAAACTGGCAATACCATCACCACATTGAAAACTGAAAGAACTTGTAGTTATGCTTATGCCCCTGGCTTAAAGACTGGCGCATCTGATATTTATGGGAACTCCTCTGCGCTCGTCGCTGATATGACTGGTGTATTATCTAAGCGTGGAACTTGTAATCATAATAGGTATCCTAAAAATAGCAAGTATGGGAAGTACGCTAATATCCTCTTTCAAGGTATGCATGTAAAAGGCTTCAAAAGCAGAAATCATGAAGATGGGTTTCTATTCAACTATGGTAACATTTATGATTCATACACCAAAAATGGCAGTAAAGATTCTAGCTGGGCATTAACCGGCCAATACCTTTACTAAAACTTGGATATGCATGATAAATGTGGAGTGCGGTGATTTTTCACCGCTTTTAGCAGATAAATAACCAATATACTCATGATGCATATGAATAAAAGACGTCTTTGGGGTGCGGTTGACTTGCCCGGTGTGGTCAAAAAGAATATCTACCGGATCTACGACGGTATTAGCATTGAACAGCCTTGGGGGTGCTGGACGAAGCGCGGACAACTGCATTTGACTTTGAGATTTATCGGGGATACAGACGAAGAAAAACTGGCTCGATTATCTGAAGTTCTGGCAAACATTGAGTTCAGCTCTTTTGATTTAAAAATCACCGGAACCGATTTTCTCCATTTTAAAAAAGGTCGGGATGGTTTGCGCCAACCTTTTTTTTGTGGATATGATGCACTGGTTCTAATCCGGCTCGCTTCCAGGCTTTATCGGTCGCTACACGGCCTTTCGGAGTTCGCATCAGAAATCCTGTCTGAATCAGGAATGGTTCATAAACATCTTCTAATGTACCCTCTTCTTCACCTACTGCGACTGCGACCGTTTTAATCCCGACCGGACCGCCATTGTAGTTTTGCAGAATGACTTCGAGAATCCGATTATCCATTTCATCCAGACCATCATCATCAATATCCAGCATCGCCAGCGCCTTGGATGCGACCGTGCCGGTTATCAGATTATCTGCCCGTACCTGAGCATAATCCCGACTCCAGGCCAACAGGTTGTTGGCGATACGCGGGGTGCCACGGCAACGTCCGGCAATTTCCGTAGCCCCATCAGTCTCAATATCAATATTAAGGATACCGGCGGAGCGGGTTATAATTTTTTCCAAGTCATTTTTTTCATAGTAATCAAGCCGACATGAAAGCATAAAGCGCGAACGGAGCGGAGCGGATAACATACCTTGCCGGGTCGTTGCGCCGATCAGGGTAAATTTGGGGATATTCAATCTTACAGCGCGTGCCCCCGGGCCCTGATCAATCATAATATCAATAAAAAAATCTTCCATGGCACTGTAAAGATACTCTTCGACATTAGTGTTGAGACGATGAATTTCATCAATAAAAAGAATATCGCCGTCTTGCAGAGAAGTAAGCAATCCAGCCAGATCACCCGGCTTATCAATGACCGGTCCGCTGGATGATTTGATATTCGCCCCCTTCTCGTTGGCGATTATATAAGCCAGAGTGGTTTTGCCTAGTCCAGGCGGTCCGCTTAATAATAGGTGTCCCAAAGGTTCCTGACGTGCTTTGGCGGCGGCCACGTAAAGCTCCAGTCGCTCTTTTACTTTCGGTTGTCCGGGAAATTTACCAAAACAAGTCGGGCGTAAAGTTTCATCCTGTTCTTCGTCGCGTTTGTTGATCGTTGATGTAATAAACCGTTCTGCTGTCATAATTATACTTGTTTAAGTTAAAGTTTTAGTTTTTTACCCTTGAGCATAAATATCCGGATAAATGAACTAAAAGCTACCCATAATGGGTATAAATTAATTTCCTTGTAAATTCAATTTGTAAAACACTATAAAGAAATTATCTTATCAAAGCATAAATTCCAGTTTGAAACTAACAATATAAAGGAAAAATAGAACATGTCAAATGTAGAATTTTCAAAGAAAGCGGCTGATACTATCAGAATTTTGTCAGCTGAAGCGATTCAGAAAGCAAAATCAGGTCATCCAGGCATGCCGATGGGCTGTGCGGATTTCGCCTTTGTGCTGTGGAATAAATATCTGAAACACAACCCGAAAAACCCTGAATGGCTCGGACGTGACCGTTTTGTCCTCTCTGCCGGGCACGGTTCAATGTTACTCTATTCGCTGTTACATCTATTTGAATACGGCTTGCCGATGGAAGAACTGAAGCAGTTCCGCCAATGGGGCAGTCTGACCCCGGGACATCCTGAACTCGGTCATACTGATGGCGTTGAAGTGACCACTGGTCCGTTGGGCAGTGGATTTGCAACCGCAGTTGGCATGGCAATGGCTAATAAATATCTGGCGGCAAAAATCGGGCTCGAAGACACTGGACTGCTGGACAATAAATATTATATTATCAGTGGTGATGGCTGTATGATGGAAGGCACAACTTCGGAAGCCGCCTCAATTGCCGGTCATCAGAAACTGGATAATATTATCTGCTTTTATGATGACAACTCAATTACCATTGAAGGTTCAACTGAATTGGCTTTCTCTGAAGAAGTCGCGGCCCGTTTTACCGCCTACAACTGGCGGGTGATTAACGTTGACGACGCCAATGATGTCGAAAAAATTGACAAAGCACTGGCTGAAGCTCAGCAATCCGACGGCCGTCCTACCTTGATTGTCGGTAAAACTAAAATCGGTTTCGGTTCACCGGCAAAAGCCGGTACGGCCTCTGCACACGGCGAACCGCTCGGCGAAGATGAAGTAATCGCGACCCGTAAAAACCTTAATCTTGTAGGTGAACCGTTCAGCATCACCGATGATGTTTATGCCGGAATTTCAGCCAGAGTTGAAGAACTGGTAGCGGAAGCGGCGCAATGGAATAAAAAGTTCCAGGCATTCGTTGACAGTAATCCTGACTCAGCAGCCTTACTGAATAAAATGCTGAACAAACAGGTTCCTGAAAATATTCTGGAAGAGTTATTAGCGGCGGCACCGACTGATAAAGCAGTTGCAACCCGTGCTTCAGGCGGAACAATCCTCCAGAAAGCGGCTGAACTGATTCCATCACTGGTTGGCGGAGCGGCAGACTTGTCACCTTCAACTAAGACTGATATTAAGAATGGTTCAAGTTTCTCACCTGAAAACCGTGGTGGCTGCAACTTCCATTTCGGTGTGCGTGAACTGGCAATGGGTATGGCCGGTAACGGTATGGCGATCAATAGCGGCTTGATTCCTTATACCGCGACATTCTTTGTCTTCTCTGATTACATGAAACCGGCTATCAGGCTGGCGGCGATTCAGAAGCTGCACCAGATTTATGTTTTCACTCATGATTCATTCTATGTCGGTGAAGATGGCCCAACTCATGAGCCAATTGAACAGATCGCAATGCTACGCACAATCCCGGGTGTTACCGTGCTTCGTCCTGCGGAAGCGAAAGAGACAGCTCACGCCTGGGCAGCGGCACTGAAAGCTGACGGTCCGGTCGCACTGTTGCTGACCAGGCAGAATCTTGAGCCTATTCCGGCAGAACTTGAAAACAATATTGACATCAATAAAGGAGCCTATGTGCTCAGTGAAGATAAAAATTTCAAAGTTATCATGATTGCCACCGGTTCAGAAGTAAATCTGGCACTGGAAACCGCTAATAAACTGCGCAGAGAGAAAGATTGCAAGATTCGTGTGGTTTCAATGCCGTCACAGGAATTGTTCATGCAGCAGGATGCAGCCTATCGCGAATCAGTCCTGCCTGCCGCGTGCAAAATGCGGGTTTCAATTGAAGCCGGCACAACTTATGGCTGGGATCGTTTCATCGGCAGTGAAGGTTTGGCAATCGGCATTGATCATTTCGGTGCATCAGCTCCATTCTCTGTTCTTGCAGAAAAATTCGGCTTCACCCCGGATGGCATAATCGAACAGATTATCGCCCATTTCAAAGGTGACAGTAAGGATGATAGCTGTGAGTGTGATTGCGACTGCAACCAGAAAAAATGCGGTTGCTGATAAAGTATCAGTATGAAAGCAAAAGGTGCAGCTCGAACAAGGCTGCACCTTTTTTTATGGGATTTATGGGGATAATGAGCCCAATGTGGTGGCTACACCGCCGAAAAGTAATCAATTTCATCAAGGAGAACTGCTATGTCTATGATAGGTCATGCCCGAAGTAATGAAAACTATACCAATTATGGCTGATTTCCCTCAAAAAAATCTATTCCCGGATATGTTGTTTTCAAGGTTGCGGTTGCTACTGATAACGTTTCGTGACTGTTGAATAGAGCGAAGATAGTTGAACCACTGCCGCTGACTTCAACCCCACAGGCTCCATTGCTGAATAATTTATCACGCAATACTTGCAGGATAGGAAATTTATCGAACAGGGCAATACCCAGATCATTATGGAAAAGTTTACCCATTTTATCCCATTCACTGCGTCGCCAGGCATTCAGTAAATTATCAACTGCAGCTGGAGGTGATGGTGAAATATTTTCCGGCGCTAGATTTTGATAGGCCCAGGCAGCACTGACCGGAAAACGCGGGTAAATAATCAATAGCGGGAGCGACGGAAATTCACCGGGAATCGCAGTTAATTGTTCACCAACACCATTACCTCTAGCTAGCTCCGGTTCCAGAAAAAACGGAACATCTGCGCCAAGCATGAGAGCGATGGTTTTAAGTTCATCATCATTCAATGCCTGATAGTGTTGTTGCAACAGGCGAAGTACTGCCGCGGCATTACTGCTGCCACCACCCATGCCGGCCGCAATTGGAATATGTTTTTCAAGATGAATATGCCATTCATCAGCAATACCTGCTGCAAACGCGTAGGCTTGAGCTGCCCGGTAACAGATATTCGCTTCGCCCGCTGGCAAAGTATTATTGTCAGATGTAACGGACAGTTGATCAGCAACGGTCAAGGTTACAATATCAGCCACACCCGGAATTGGCATGAACAATGTATCAAGTTCATGATAGTCGTCCGGTCGGCATTGGGTAACCTTCAGATAAAGATTAAGTTTACCGGGTGTTGTCATTTTGATATTCATGCTACTGCACCTGATCTCCTGTTATTTTTTTGTGGATCCTAACATCATGTTGGAGTACGGACTTCAGTCTGCTTTTTTAACTTACAGTTTAAAGTAATAACCTGCAAGTGGATGGATAAAAAGTGTTACTTTTTTTTATATTAGTTTGTAAAACTCCTGCTTAACAGCCATTTTATGCGATGATTGATTTTAATACAGTAAATAAAAGTTTCGGTGGTCAGGATATCCTGAAAAATGTCAGCTTCCGGATTAACACTAATGAACGGGTCGGTCTGGTCGGTCCCAATGGTGCTGGCAAAAGTACTATTTTCGGCATAATTTCCGGTGCCATGCTGCCGGATAAAGGTGATATCTCAATTCCAGGCGGAATGCGGATTGGTTACCTGCACCAGCATATTGATGCTGGTAAATCAGGCAAAGAGCTCTTGCAGTTCACCGCGGATGCTATTCCTGAACTCAGCAATATTTCGCAGCAGCTTCAGGAGATTGAACACGAACTCAGCGAAGGTGCCGTTGATAGTGCGCGTCAAACAAAACTGCTTGATCGCCAGGGGCGTTTACAGAGTGAGTTTGAACATCTCGGCGGTTACCGGATTCGCAGTGATGCCGCGACCGCACTGTCCGGTCTTGGTTTTCATGTTGATGATTTTACCCGCCCTATCAGTTCATTCAGCGGTGGCTGGCAGATGCGGGCCGCACTGGCAAGAACGCTGATTGCCAACCCTGATATACTACTGCTCGATGAACCGTCAAATTATTTGGATATCCCCGCAATTGAATGGCTTGACCGTTTTCTCCGTGCATTTCGCGGTACGCTAATGCTGATTTCGCATGACCGTTATCTGCTCAATACTCTGGTCGGCATCACGATTGAAATAAATAATGGTATTGTTACCCGTTACTCCGGTAACTATGATTATTATCTGCGTGAACGCGATAACCGTTTTAAAACCCTCTATGCCGCGCAGGGCAATCAGCAGAAACGCCGCGATCAGCTGGAACGTTCAATCGCCCGTTTCCGTTCAAAAAGCACCAAGGCATCACAGGTTCAGAGCTGGATTAAGGAACTGGATAAGATGCCGATAATTGACCTGCCGGAAAAACTCAACTATTCCGGTTCACTGCGACTGCCGCCGCCACCTAAGTGCGGTAACGAAATTATTCGCCTGGAACAGATCAAATTCGCCTATGATGAACAGAATTTCATTCTCGATGGGATTGATCTGGAAGTTCAGCGCGGGGATAAAATCGCCATTGTCGGTTATAATGGTACCGGTAAAACTACCTTGCTGAAAGTTATTGCTGAACAGTTGAAGCTTAATACAGGCAAACGGGTACTTGGACATAATGTGGTACTCGGTTATCAGGCGCAGGAGTTTGCCGATATTCTGCCGGACGGACAGAGTGCGTTCGATGTTGTCCGGGCCGCACTGCCTGCCGGAGCTTCAATTAATTCGGTGCAATCTATTCTCGGCGGTTTCGGGTTTTCCGGTGACGATGCTGATAAAACCTGTAAAGTACTCAGTGGTGGTGAAAAAATCCGGCTCTGTTTTGCTCGGATTTTTGTTAATCCGCCAAATCTGCTGATTCTTGATGAACCGACAACTCATCTGGATATTGCCGCCCGTGAAGGCCTGCAAAAAGCTCTCAATGATTATCAAGGCACATTGTGTCTCGTCAGCCATGATATTGAATTTGTCCGCCAGGTTGCCACTTCGATTATTGCCATGGAATCACCGGGAATAAAAAAATATTTCGGCAATTATGAATATTATCGTGAAAAATCACGTAATGCTTATGGTGAAGCCGGGGCTGAACTCGGCGAACCGGTTACGGACGAATCTAATAATCTATCATCAAAAGAGCGTCGTCAGGAACGAGCCAGACGACGTTCTTTACTGCAAAAAGAGAAACGAAAAGCAGATCAACTCGTCGCCAAACTTGAAAATGAACTGGAAACACTGGAAGCGGAAAACAGCACCCTGCTTGAACAACTTTCCGCCAACAAACCGGAGACTGATTTTGCCAAAGTCACCCGTCAATTGGCCGATATTCAGAAAAGCATTACTGATATCACCGACCGTTGGGAAGAGGCTGCCGAAATAGCCGAGGAGCTTGCCGAACAAAACCGCGCCATTCATAACGACGGATAAATAACGGACGAATGGCGGAGGTGGAGAATCGGGGAATAAGGCACTTTCACAGCCTTGTCTGCTTTGCAAGCTGTACAATGTGCGGACCTTGAATTACAACAAAACAACTTAAAGGAACATCAAAACAGTGAATAAAAAAGAATTTCATAAAAAACGGCATATTCAGAATACCTGACCCGTAGGAATTAGAGATGATTTCTATATTTTTAAGGTGGGAGTCGACTTCCTGGTCGCGAATAAAGGTCTCATTTGCCAGTTCCGCTACCTCCCGTCAAGTTGAGCTCAAATTTCACTATGAGTAGGGATGTCTGATATTGGAATGCCGTTATTTTATATTGCCTGCGGTACTGTATTGCTTGCGGCTTTTAGCTTGATGATGTTCCGCATGTCATTGAATTCACAACTCAATGCCAAATTAGCAGAAATTCGTGCCGCCGGTTATCCGGCAACATTGGCTGAATTGGATGATTACTATCCGGCGGTACCTGATAACGAGAATGCGGCATTGCTTTATGAAAAGCTGCGGGCTGATGCGAGAATAAAGGGAGTTGTAATTGGCTTGGCAATTGAATATTTATTCTGTAAATTATACTCACAAAAAAGTAATTATGAAAGATATGATTCAGCGGATGCTAATTTTACTATAAGCTATTCCGGCATCAGTTACCGCGGCTGAACTGCTTTTTCAAACGGCTAAGTTTGTATTACGGTTGAATTATTCACTTCAGGTATTATCTTTTCAGCTGGTTATGTTTGCAGAATAATGAGTTACTGCAAATAGAGACAAATTAATGATAACATTGAACAAAATAGCTTTTTCATGGTCTCTATCACTTATAGAGTATGACAAAATTATTTAAAAAAAATGATTCTGCCACTAATGATTCTGCCATTTAAAAATATAAAATTATGAAAAAAAATGATTTACAGGAAAAAATAGCTGCGATCAGGAAAAATGATCAGCGTTACCCAGCTGATGCTTATAGCTTTATCAGTCATGCAGTAACCGTTGTTGCATCACGCTGCTCAAAGGAAAAGCAGCACATAACTGCATTTGAACTGCTTAAAGGGATAAAAATTGTCGCCCGGGAAACTTTCGGTCCGTTCGCGGCGCAGGTGCTGATTGAATGGAGTGTTAAGTTACCGGGTGATGTCGGCGCAATCGTCTTTAATTTGGTTAAAGTCAAAGCACTTAGTTCCAGTGATGAAGATTCCCCGGAAGATTTTGCAGTTGAATTTGACTTGCTTGATGGGCTCGGCATGGATGTTGAACCCGTTGCCGACCTCAGCCAAATTGAGGTACCGATAATTGACTGATATGAATAACCCTACGATGCTGTTGCCGGAAAACTATTTTGCCGGTGTTAAATCAGAAATTCTTTCAAACGGGCTGCAAGTCTATATTCTGGAAAACAATAATACCCCGACGGTTTCTGTTCAGGCCTGGATCAAAACCGGCAGTATTCATGAAGATAAATTTCTTGGTGCCGGACTCTCTCACTTTCTCGAACACATGTTGTTCCAGGGCTGTAAGGGTTATCCGGGTAACAGCATGGCGGAGAACGTCAGCCGTCTGGGCGGCAGTTCCAATGCCTATACTTCATTCGGGCGCACCGTCTATTATATTGATCTACCATCCCAGCATACCGGCGAAGCGGTTGATATGCTGGGGGCAATGGTCAGCTCACCGGAATTCCCCGAAGAAAAATTTGTTTCAGAAAAACAGGTTATCATTCATGAAAGTGCAATGATTTATGATGATCCGATGCGCGTCCTCAGTGAAAAACTCTGGTCGCATAGTTTTGTCAAACATCCAGTCAGACATCCGATAATCGGCTACCCGGACAAAATCAGTGCCGTTACCCGTGATATGATGATAGAGTATTACCGGCAACGCTATTCACCGGAACGCTGTTTCTTTGTTGTGATCGGTGACGTTGATGCAACCGCAGTTGTCACCCAGCTGGAACAGGTGCTCGGTCAATGGCCATGCGGTTGCCTGACAGACCCGATACTGCCGAATGAACCCAGACAGGTTTACCCGCGAAAATTCACCTACCATTTCAATGACCCACTGGCTCGGCTCGCTATTGGCTACAAATTGCCGGAGGCATGCCATCATGATATTCCGGCATTGGATATTATGGTCAGCCTGCTCGGACGCACTGACAGTTCCAGGCTGGTTCAACGTTTTGTTACTGAAGATGAACTGGCTATCGGCATCAGTGCCTCTAATTATACTTCACCTTTCTGCGGTATCGGTGGCATTTATGCATTGGCAACCGTTGATAAGCTGGACGAACTCGAAACTGGCATCAGGGAAGAGCTCGACAAAATTATTGCAGATGGGGTCACCGATGCGGAACTTGAACGCGAAGTCATTCAAAATTCAACCGCATACTTGCGCAATCTACGCCGGAACAGTGGAATTGCATCGTTAGTCGGCGGCTCAGTTATTGACTACGAAACCCCGGAATATGCCGATCACTACATCAAAGAAATTACTACCGTCACCAGTGATGATATCAAACGGGTTGCCAAGCGCTATTTCGGCTGGAAAAGTTCAACCACAATTCGGCTGCTGCCGGAACAATCCACGCCTGAAACTGATAAATCGGCAAAAAAATCAGCAAAAAAGCCTATTCCGGCAACGCGAACCTGTTTGTCCGGCGGCGAACGGCTGATCTACTTTCCGGAACATAAACTGCCACTGGTTGATATTTCTATATGTCTGCCCGGCGGGAGCTTTTTCGAACATGCTGAACAGTCAGGAATTTCACGCCTGCTCAGTACAATACTTCCCACTGGAACCGCACGTTGGAGTGAAACAGAATTTTTGCGTCAACTTGATGACAATGGCATTGATCTGGAAGTTTCCAGTCATATAAATTCATTCATCATTAAACTTAATTGCCGACGTGATAAGGTTGACAAAGCCTTCGCGTTGCTTGAATCCATGTTAAGCGAACCGGCATTCAATGAAAAAGCTTTTATGCGTGAACAACAGAATATGGTGGAAATGATTAACAGCCGCAAACTCAATCCACAAGCTGCCGCAATGGACAAAATGATCGCTGAACTCTATGGCGACCATCCCTACGGGTGCCCTGGCACCGGCATCAGCTCTACTGTTGAACAACTTTCTATTGAAACCGTACGCAAATTTTATCTTGAACAGTGCCTGAAGCGTGAAAAAGCAGTTTTCGGGGTATGTGGTGATATTGAAGCTGATGAAGCGTTAAAACTGGTCTCTCAACTGACCGCGGCAATTCCCTGGGCGCAACCAAATGATTATAGCGTAACTCCACCAATATTCCCCACTGCAGAAGCTTCCTATGAAGTTTTTGCCCCACGTGAACAGGCCGTAGTAATTCACGCATTCCCGGGCTGTGATAACCTCGGTGAAGAAAACCTGGCGATTTCACTGCTTTTTACCGCGGAAAATCATCAGGCATCAGCACTATTCAAAACCATCAGGGAAGAGGCAGGTTTGGCATATTATACCGGTATGACCGGCAGTTTCGGACTGCACAGAGGCTTCCTCGCTTTCTATGCCGGAACAGCTCCGAAAAATACCGCTCAGGTAATTGAATTGTTGAATGCCGAACAACAACGTCTATTGACCACCGGTTTAACTGAAGAAGAATTTGCCGCGGCACGGGAAAATCAATTTTTCTCCATGGCCAAGGCCGCGCAGAATCCAGGTGGAATGTTAGGCAAAAGTTGCCTGGAAGAGTACTATGGTAACAGTTTCAGATTGCCGTGGGAACTGGCAGATAAATATGCTGCCCTGCAGCTGGAAGAGGTAAACCGGACAATAGCCAAATTCCTGAAACAACCATCAGTAACCGTAACAGCATTGCCAACTGAGAATGGCTAGACCATCTACGAAAAAGGTCAGCAGGAAAAGTTTTTTGTCGGAGTTCACAGCTTTAGCGTGCAATCAATACGCTCCAAAAAACGCTAAAGCTGTGAACTCCGACAGTGCGCCACCGTCTAGCTAAAAATAATTATCAGCAGGATTAGGTATGACTAAACAAGCTATGAATAACTTCAAAATATCAATTGTGACTGTCAGTTATAACAGTGTCGATTTTATCGAAACTGCGATTCAGAGTGTATTGGCGCAAAATTACGCCAACTTCGAGTATATTATTATTGATGGCGGTTCGACAGATGGCACTGTCGAGATTATTAAAAAATATGCGGATAAATTGGCATACTGGGTCAGCGAACCTGACAGTGGCATTTATGACGCGATGAATAAAGGCATAAGCAAAGCAAGTGGCGATATTGTCGGCATGATAAATTCTGACGACTACTATCTGCCAGGTGCACTTAAAACTGTTGCCGAGGCATTTAACGACAAAGGGCTGGATGAATATATCTTCTGGGGGGATGTTGAATACGAACTGCTCGGACACGTCAAGGGCTGGCGTCCGAAAAACCTGAAACGCGGTGCTTTCGCACCACACCCTTCAATGTTCTGTCCGAAATGCATCTACAACCGCATCGGCATGTATGATACTTCATTCAGGCTGCTGGGCGATTATGATTTTATGTATCGCGCTATCCACAAATACGGCATAAAAGCGCTCTATGTGCCGGAAGTGATCGCTTTTTTCCGTGAAGGCGGACTGGCCGATAGTAATATTGTTGCCTGTTTGCGTGATGAATTAACGGTTAAACTGCGTTATGGTCAGTCGCCATTTATCGCCATCCCAATATTCATCCTCAAGCTAATCAAAAACAGTCTGAGACTGTAATTTCAGACATCCTTACTCAGTTGCGATATTTGAGCTCAATGGGACGGCCAATAGTGGAAAGGTCTCATTTGCCATTTCCGCAATCTCAGAGCGCATGATCTAGAGGATTTTTTCATGAGACAAAATTCCATCAAAAGACTGCTTTGTGCTAACTTTTTGTCGCTCGTTACCTGCGGTCTTTTCAAGGTAGAGCTATTTTTTTATGGGAAAGAATACCCCAGGTTACACCTGGGGCTGTTGATTTTCAGGGCTTTGCCCTTTTTCTGTGCTGACCTTGCAAAGAGCGCAGCTAACACAAAACTCAACAGCCTAGGGTAAAACCCTAGGACTCGCCCCCCCATGATAACCAGTGCTGACCTTGCAAAGAGCGCAGCTAACCACAACATAAAATTTGCCTCATGAGAAAATCAGAGTAAAATGATTTTTCTTAGTCGCAGGTCATGTGTTCAGAATCTACTGTCCGGTTGAGCTTAAATCTCGCGACTGAGTAAGGATCTCTGATGTTAACTTGGTTTTGCAATGTTAACTTGGCTTTACAATAAATCTGCATTATAATAAGATATGAAGTTTATAAAAAAAGAATTCAAAGAAAGACGAATATCCTATCAGCCTGATTGGGCAACTGATGGTATTTGAGTTGAAGTAAAAACTCGTCCAACAGCCCTACGGCTTCTAAGAGATGCTTTGCTTAAGCTGTTCCGGCAAGGCTTTGTGAACGGGCAATACTGCTGCTTATTGAACCAACTATATCTTATGATAGACTTTATAAGGAATGGGAAAAAGCTGAAATGGCGTTTCGTTCTGAGGTATTAGATAATTTAAGTATTGTTACTTGTCATGATGGGCAACTCGTTATCATTCCAAGTGAACATGAGCCAGACATAGCACTGACTGAAGGATTGCTTGAAGTATTTGAGACAGAACTTGCAGATAAAAAGAATCCCATTCCCAAGCCGGACTACAAAGCGGAAATTTATAGAGGGTGAGTCCATAATTTTGTGTAAATGATTTTTTCCTATGATATGATAAATTTAATTTAGCATTGTATTTTTGAAGCGCCAGCTTCAACTCTTAAAAAAAGCGCATAAAAATCTCCGTAGGAGATGC
>JAKIUY010000125.1 GCA_021647315.1 Victivallaceae bacterium | reverse complement strand
GGGAACCTCTCTTGATTTTAGATCAAAAATCGTAACAAAAAAGGGGGGAGAAGCTTTTTTCTCGTTTTTTTGTTGATTTTAAGTAAGAAAACAGGTCTGTAACCATAGGTAAGGGTTGACAGAACCGATTTTTAGCAAAGGAGTGAACTCATGACTGAAACAGTTAGAAAAGCCGCTGTTGCTGGACAATTTTACGATGCAAACCCCACTCAATTAAAGCAGTATATCAATGAATTGAAAGATGATTTTGAAATATTGGCTACGAGCAGTAATAAAACCAGAGCGGTAATCCTGCCCCATGCCGGTTATCTGTACTCCGGCGCTACAGCCGTAAAAACATTATTGAAAACTTCTGGATACAATTATAAACGCGCTGTTGTTCTGGCACCATCCCATCGCGTAGCATTCAAAGGAGTCGCGCTGGGCAATTACAGCGGCTTTGCAACGCCGCTCGGAACTGTTGAGGTTGACACTAGTGCCGTCAGCGAGCTGGCTGCTCTGAAATCGCCTATACTTGGCATCAGTAATCAACCGCACGAACACGAACATGCATTGGAAGTGGAACTGCCACTGTTACAGGAAATAATCCCGGATATAAAAATCATTCCCGGCATCGTTGGCTTCACCGACCAGCCAACAGCGAAAAAACTGGCAGAGTTATTGTTGGAGCTATGGGAACCTGATACCCTGTGGGTCATCAGTTCCGACTTTACCCATTACGGTCGTTCCTTTCAATATTTGCCATTCACCGATAATATTGCTGAAAACCTGCGTGAACTTGACTTAGGAGCAGCTGAGCTGATTACGAATCTGGATCTTGACGGATTCGACAAGTATCTGGAACGTACCGGGGCGACAATCTGCGGTGCCGCACCGATAAAAATATTACTGGCGGTAATAAATCAGGCACAAAATAACGGTGAAAACATTGCTGCGGAATTGATTGATTATACCACATCCGCTACCCAGTCCGGTGATTACTCACATTGTGTCAGTTATGTTGGTATATCTTTCAGGGCTGTTCAATGCTAAATAAATTTAATATATAATTGTAAAAAATCCTGTAGGGATGAGGTAAAAGTAGCCACGGGTGATAACCCGTGGTCAATATAAAAAAAATTTATAACTCCGCAGGAGTGAATCACATGAAAAGGATATAATATGAGTGAAACCGAATATTGGATAGAATTTGATAAGCTGGAACAGTTCATGCGGGATGTTTTTACCGGCATCGGCGTGCCGGCTGAAGACGCCGCGGTCTGTGCCGACATTCTGATCTCCGCCGACAAACGCGGTATCGATTCACATGGCATTGGTCGTCTGAAACCCATCTATTATGACCGGATCAAACTCGGCATTCAACATCCGGTAACAGAATTTGAAATTGTCAGAGAAGGTCCGACCACTGCTGTGATTGACGGTCATGACGGTATGGGGCATGTGATTGGTAAGCGTTCAATGCAAATGGCCATCGACAAAGCCGCTAAATATGGCATGGGCATGGTGGCGGTACGCAATTCAACCCATTACGGTATTGCAGGATATTATTCACTGATGGCGATCGAAAACAATATGATCGGCATTACCGGCACCAATGCCCGCCCGTCAATTGCGCCTACTTTTGGCGTTGAGAATATGCTCGGTACTAACCCGTTAACTTTCGGCATGCCTTCAGATGAACCGTTTCCATTTTTCCTTGATTGCGCAACCAGTATTACCCAACGTGGGAAAATAGAGGTTTATGACCGTGTGGAAAAAGAACTCCCTCCAGGCTGGGTCATCGGCAATGATGGCAAAACCAGAACCGATACCCATCAGATACTAAAAGACTTAGTCAGTGGCAAAGCTGCCTTGACCCCGCTCGGTGGCATTGGTGAACAAGGCGGTGGCTATAAAGGCTATGGTTATGCAGCGGTGGTTGAAATACTCTCCGCAGCGCTCCAGCAAGGCGCATTTCTAAAAGGTCTGTTGGGGTTCAATGATGATGGTTCACGTTGTCCATACCGCCTGGGACATTTCTTTATGGCAATTGATATCAACGCCTTCATTGATCCGACTGAGTTCAAAAAAACGACCGGTGACATCATGCGCGCACTGCGTAAGTCAAAACTTGCTCCCAGAGCGGAACGCATCTATACGCCCGGTGAAAAAGAGTATGAATGCTGGTTAGAACGCGAACATAAAGGTGTACCAATCCCACTATCACTCCAACAACATATTATTGAGATGAAACAGGAACTGGGATTGGATCAATACATATTTGAATTTGAAAGTAAATAAAAACTAAAGTTAGCCGCTAATGCGCGAATATAACAAACAGGATTTCAAGATGGAAAAGATTATTATTGACGGAGTCGAATTTACCGGCTATTGTATTGCAACGGAAAATGCCGCATTACTGATGATAAAAGCCCCGCATGGATTTCTCGGTTGTGGCTACTTTAATATTGAGATTGCCAACCGTTTAAACGAACACGTCGCGATTGTCACCGGGGTAAAAAACTTTGAAGACATGCTTGAAGCTGATGTTATAGCAACCAGCAATGCAGCCGAAAAGAATGGCATCAACACCGGCATATCGGGACGCGAAGCACTGTTATTAATGATTAATGGTTAACGATCAATGATTAATGGTGATACATAAACTATGATAAAGTAAAATATTGATCTGGTATCAAATAAAAAAATGATATATTAGACAGGATAAACAGAATTATACAGGATTAAATAAAAACATGAAAATTGTTGTAGACAATAAGATACCATTCATTCACGGAGTGCTAGAACCGGTAGCGGAGGTTGTTTATCTGCCCGGTGGCTCAATCGTCGCAGCAGAGGTCAAAGATGCCGATGCGATAATCACCAGGACCCGAACTAAATGTGATGCGGAACTGTTAACCGGTTCGGCCGTCAAGTTCATCGCAACTGCAACCATTGGTTTCGATCATATCGACACCAGATTCTGTAAAAACAACAATATTGTCTGGACCAATGCGCCTGGGTGTAATTCTGCATCAGTCGCCCAATATCTGGCAGCAACACTACTTAACCTGGCGGTGGACCATAATCTCAGTCTGCAGGATAAAACACTCGGAATTATCGGAGTTGGCAATGTCGGGCGTAAAGTTGCAGCAGTCGGCCAAGCCTTAGGCATGCGAGTGCTGCTAAATGACCCCCCACGGGCTGAACGTGAACCTGACATCAATTTTGTTAACCTTGAACAAATATTGTCGGAATCAGATTTTATTACGACACATGTTCCGCTGGAAAAATCCGGATCTTATCCAACCTGTCATCTCGCCGATGAAAAGTTTTTTAAAGCCATGAAGTCCAATGCATATTTCATCAATTCATCACGCGGCCCTGTCTGTAATAATATGGACCTTAAAAATGCACTGCAAACCAATATGATCAATGGCGCAGTGCTTGATGTCTGGGAAAACGAACCGGGCATTGACCTTGAGCTGCTTAACTTAGTAAATTACGGCACACCGCACATCGCGGGATATTCAGCCGACGGCAAAGCAAACGGCACCGCTATAAGCGTTAATATTATCAATGAATTTTTCAACCTCGGACTAGATAAATGGTATCCGGATGATGTTCCACTTCCACCGCAGACCAATATCAAAATAACCTGCGCCGGTAAGACATGTGAACAGATTATACTGGAAGCAGTAAATTACAGTTATGATATCAAAGCAGACTGGAAGTGCCTGACAGCTTCACCGGACACCTTTGAAAAACAACGCGGTGACTATCCTTTAAGACGTGAGCCGCATAGCTATACTGTTAAGCTTGAACAGGCTGGCATTAATATTAAAAAACTGAAATCCGCACTGAGTATGCTAGGATTTCAGAAGCACCTCAAACGCCCAAAAAAGAGATAACTCAAAGGAGTAAAAGTATGAGAAGGTTTTGGAGTAAAATGTAATATTTACGGGTGGATTACTTGCCATGGGAATCATGACATCATGCAGTACTCCGTTAATGAAAACTTCACCTTTTTATACAGGATCAATTATCACCGTGAAACTAAAGGCGAAAATACCAATATGGATATGTTCCCATTTATCTCATATTCTCAAAATCCCAAACGGACAAAAGTTTCATTTGCCTATCGTTTTTTCAGTGTTAATAAAAGTAAAACAGCAACAAAGGTACACCTGCTCTTTATTCCGGTATGATGGTAATCGAAGCCGCCATGCCTTCAGCGGCACTCGCTACAGTATTTGCTAAACGTTACAATTGTGATGCAGAACTGGCTTCAATTCTGGTTTTCGCAACCTTTATCTCATCAATCCTGACAATCATCACAATTGTCTTTGTATTGACCTAGTGTCATCAGTCGTAAGTTCGTATACCCTCTGCCTGTTCAATACTAACCTTATCACGCTCCTACAGAGCTATAATTTTTTTATGAATATTACCTGGGGTTCTACCCCAGGCTGATGAATTTCGTGCTTTCAGCACTCTAGTTTCGCCGAAACTGGCACGGACTCAGTTTGCAAATAAAACGTTTAAACAGCTATGACAGTTATATGCAAGCAAACTCCAAAGAGAGGCTCTTTCGGCGAAAGAGCCATACGTACTACTAACCGTCATTTCCTTGCTTTTTATGCACGTTTTTGAATATGCACATCTACAACCAAAATAAAGCTAAGAGAATATTAAGTCATTTTTAAATTTTTCTTGAAAAAAATTAAAAATATTAGTGTCTGTTAGTGTTAATTAGTGGCTAATAATTTGGTTGCGGCTTTGCTGCTCTGCGAAACTATCTGGCAAACTCAGACTGCTGTTTTACCTGTAAGGTTACAGCTGCATTCCCCAGACCCTCTTCCATGGTAATTGGGAAAGGAACGCCATATCTGATAGCGAGATAAAGATGTTTCCAGATAAATCTGGTAGTCTCGCCATTCGATGGCGCAACATCAATCTCTTTTTCAATCCATTTAAGTTCTTCAGCATTACCAAAACCACCTGCAATCGGTGGTGTACCAGGATTTGCCGCGATTTCATTCAGTTGCTGCTCTGGATCAAGATATTTCATCTTCAGCTTACTTTCATCATCACTGATCAACATGCCACGATCACCTGAAACCACATATACCGGCTCCGGTAATGCCGCACCACCATTGATCTCAACATCAATAATCCGCCCATTTTCACCGGTAAAAACGATTTTAAGAAAATCTTCAGCATCGCCAACCGCTGCAATTTTCTTTAATCTACTCCAGACATCCGCACATGGTGATTCAAGAAAGCGCAGCGCATGATCAATCAGGTGAGGCCCCCAGTTATTCAGCTGTCCACCATTACAATCAATGATAGTCTGCCAATCATCACGGCGCTGATAATTGTTGCGGCGCAGTTTAATTTCATAAACTTCACCAAGTATGCCGGAAGCGATAATTTCACGGATATGCATGAAAGCTGATTCAAAGCGGCGATTCTGGCGCAGGAAAATTTTACCGGGATACTTTTCATCAAGTTCTTTCAGATCAACCAAATCCTGTTCACAAACCGCAACCGGTTTTTCCATGAAGACAAATTTACCCGCTTCGAGAGCCAGTTTCGTATGTGGCACGTGATCGCCTGAACGAGTTGCAACAGAGACCAGTTCCATTTCCGGGTCCGCTAAAAACTCATTAATATCAGTATAAGTTCTGCAAGGCGCTTCTTTAGCAAAGTTCTCACAACGTTCAGGATCAATATCGCAAGCTGCGACAATCTCGAATTCATTGGTATAAAATTCCAGTTCAGTCCGGTGCATGCTGAATCCGGCGCGGCCCAGACCGATAATACCAATTTTAATTTTATTACTCATAATATTACTTCCTTTTCAAAGTAGCATAGGCATCCCGCCTGTGTCAGTACCGGTTTCCGGTACTCATTGACAGCGCAGGCGCATCACTTTTCATTAATTACTTAGTCCAGCGTCTTTAAGAAACTTAATACTGACGGCTAGATCTTCCAATGGATCACGCTGATGGGCATCGTGTTCAATATGCACCCAACCATCATAACCAACTTCGATCAGTGCCTCAATAACTGTACGGTTATCAAAGCCGTTATTACCGGCACCCAATTCACAGAAACGATAATCCGGGGTGCCGTCTTCGCGGGTTTCTCCGGTCAGAAAAACATCTTTCAGATGCATTACACAAATCCGGTCATGATATTTTCTAACGATTTCCGCTGGATCACCGCCAGCCATTGAGAGATGCCCGGTATCAAAAACAATTCCGGCATCCGGTACAGCTTTCAGGAAATCTTCAAGCTCCTGCTGATTTTCAACCCGTTGATGCATGTGATTGTGAATACCTGCAACAATGCCCCAACGTTTGCACGATTTACTCAAAGCATTTGACCGCCGACAGAAGAGATCAAAATCAACCTTGCGGTCAATCTGTCCCGGAGTCATCCAGATATAAGGTTTGCCCATTGCGGCACTCCAGGTAATATTATCCTGAATATTCGCACCACGACAAGTTGAAAAATCCATGCCCATTTTGTGATACAGAGCTGCTTTCTGTAACGCATCAGCCGGACTGCTGGCTTCCAGACGTTCTGTACCGTCATAACCCAATGATTTCAAACCTTCCAGACGTTCTTCAATATCATAAAGACCACCATACCAAACCGTCATGCCATAATCAGCTACACCAAATTTCATTTAAATTGCCTCATTTATTTGCTAAAAAATATTCAATGGATAAATTATACATCATAATTATCATTTTGATATAGATAAAACAAACAAAAAGATGGATTTTTTTAGCATGAATTTCTTTGATGGAATAAATTTTGTCGGGTTTGCCAGTATAACCAACCATAAAAACTTTGTTGACAAAATATTTCCTAACTATTTCGGCATTCAATTCAACAGTCATGGCGATCTGCTGTTTGCTACTCACGATCAACCATTAAAACAGTATAACGGCTCCTATGTCTTTATTACCCACCCCGGAGTTCGTTTCAGATACGGTTCACCGCCGGACAGTTCAGGTCGAGCCCACTGTTATATCTGTTTTTCAGGTGAACGGGTCAAACAATATATTAAATCCGGTCTACTGCATATCGGCGGCGGCGAAGCGATAAAACTGCCGGATGGCGAAAAATTCCAATTAACGCTCAATGAACTGTTCAACTGCCTTGGCAGTGCCCATCTCAATAAAGCCAAAGCGGTTAACCTGCTGGAAGCACTGCTGTTGCAAATCTATAAAGCACGAATTGCCCCAAATGAAAGTGTCCCGCAGCAAAAAATATTGCAGGTCACTGAAGCCATCAGGCGTTCAAGTGAAACAAACTGGAATTTTGAGAGAACCGCCGGAGAGATGAATATTTCACTGGCACATTTCAGACGTATCTTCAAACAGCTCACCGGGACAGCTCCGCAACATTACTTGAATGAGATCCGTTTAAGCAAAGCAGCAATTCTATTACGGGAAACCAGTGAGCCGATAAAGTTAATTGCCGATAAAACCGGCTTCAAGGACCGATTCTATTTCTCCCGTCGTTTTAAAAAGCAGTTCAATATAGCCCCCGCCGCCTACAGAACAGAATTCGGAGTCAAGTTTTAATCTTTTTTATTGGAGACCTGGAGAAGTGCCGCGTCAGCTGTGGACAATCATTAGTACAGGATCAATTTTTAGAGGTGTTGATTAACACAAAGTAGTAAAACATCAGGTTAAACATCTAACATAATCATTCTGCAAATAAAAGTTTTATTATCCGCCAGCGACGAAAGTCATCAGATCCAGTTCACAGTTTTCTGTAAGAATGATGGAAGCGTAATCCTGGGGTTGAATAATCTCACCATTAACTGAGGCAAGTACCTTATCGGGGGAATAGTTATGCTTATCAAGGAATTTACCCAGCGTTGTTGCTGGAGTAACTTCGGTTATCTTTCCATTTACTTTTATCTGCATAGGTGTATTATAATGGTTAATGGTTAATTAAAATACCAGTTGGTAGCCTTAAAAACCGTGCGCAGCACAGTATATTTAGCTGTAGAGCGAAGCGGAACAGCTAAATCAGCCATGCACATCGACAACACGACCGCCGAACAGGTCAACAGAATATTTGACAAAGTCATTATTTTCAATTTTCTTCATCACCTCTTCGTGTCCAAATAGGCTTTTCGTTTCATCTTCATCGGAAATTTCAATACCCATCGGAGACTTAACTGCATCATAATCAGCACTGGCTTCAGCCACCTCTTTTTTCTCATCAGTTGAATCAGATAATCTTCTGACACCCGAGCGTTTCTGCAGGTTAATCACTGCGGCCCAATCATCAACAACTTCCTGGAGCAATTTATTCATCAAAGGCATTGCGTCATTAATTGCATTGTAATGTTCAAGCTCATATTCATCATCGAAACATACGGTCAATGTCGAATTATCAAAAGTTTCCGGTGTAGCTTCGATCATATAATTTTTTAATTGAGGGTTCGCTAATTCATGATTGGCAAACCCCTGAATCATCAGATGCCACACATCCTGAGCCGTAAGCGGTTTCGGCGGTGCATTCTCAGCGGCAAGCTCGGCCGGAGTCTGCTTTTCCAGTTCAAAACTCTGCGGTTCAACCAGTTCATCAGCCATTACAGCAACCGCTGAATCAGTCTCTATCACATTGGTTTCAGCATCAGATTTTACTTCAACAGGTACTGCTTCCTCATCAATTATCACCGGTGCCTCAGGTGCTGCTGGTGTAGCGTCTTGTGAGGATGATTGATCAACTTCAGTAGACGGAATATTCAAAGCAATAGGTTCAGTTGGTTTCATGGCGACATCTTCAACATTGCCCTGTTCTGTCGATTGAGTTTCTATGACTACTGGAGCTGTCGTTTTTGTTGCAGGAATAATGGTTTTAGAATTGTCGTTCGCCGCTCGAGAATCGGCTCCCACAGTGGGTCGAACTTCATTCGCCGCTCGGAGATCGGCTCCCACAGTGGGTTGTTCAGGCTGGCTGGTTCGCGGCTGGGAAGCCGCTCCTACGTTGGGTTGGACGGTTTGGACAACTTGCGGCATTAGCTTTTCGGCCAATGACGGCAGTTTATCTAATACCTCCAGTTCATTTTTATTACGCAGTTGATTAAGACGGTTGATCAGATCATTGATCTGCACGGCATGTGCACTGCGCATTGCTTTAAGAATAATCGATTCCAGAAAGATCTGTTTATTCATGGCATCATGCAAAGTACGGCCGACCGGAGCCAATACTTCCAGCAAGCGCTGAACCAGTTCAGCGTTAACCTGTCCGGCAAGTTTACGGTAATGACCAATCATCTCCATCCCGTCTTCCAGAATATTTTCAGGATTGGCAATCAGACCGCAGATCTGAATTGCCCGCAACCAGCTTAACAGGTCACCGAACAGCGTTTCAAGATTTTTACCGCGACACGACAGGTTATAAACAGCTGCAATCACGCCTGAAGGATTATTAACAAAAACTGCTGTAATCAGACTTTCAAGTTCATCCGTTGTACTTAATCCGAAAAGCGATAACACCTTCTCTTCGGATATTTCCTCATCCTCATCACCAAAAAAAGCAATCATCTGATCCAGCAATGACTGGCCATCACGCATGCCGCCATCAGCCGCCCGGGCAACAGCTTCAATCGCAATCTCTGAAATTTTCACCTGTTCAGCGTCAGCAATTTTACGCAGGCGTTCACAAATAAGCCGTGAACTGATCCTTTGCAGATCAAATCGCTGACAGCGGGAAATTATCGTGCCGAGTACCTGATGAACTTCGGTTGTCGCAAAAATAAATTTTACGTGCGGCGGCGGTTCTTCAACGGTTTTAAGCAGGGCATTCCAAGCCTGTTTGGAGAGCATGTGAACTTCATCAATAACATAAATTTTATAACGGCAACTGACCGGAGTATGCATCGCATCATCACGCAGGTCACGGATACTGTCAACCGAATTCTGACTGGCCGCATCAATTTCCCTGACATCAATATTACTTTCATTGGCAATACTTACACATGAGTTGCATTTGCAGCATGGTTCACCATCTTCATGGGCTTCACAGTTAAGGGCTTTGGCAAATATCCGGGCAGTCGTTGTTTTGCCGATACCGCGCGGTCCGACAAACAGATAGGCATGCGCCGTCCGTTGGCGCCGAATCGCATTTTTCAGCGTTGTAACAATATGTTCCTGCCCGACAACATCAGCAAAACGCTGCGGACGCCACTTCCTGGCAATTACCTGATATTCACTCATAAGACCACGCTGTACCCGTTCGGGTAATATTTAAAGTTTAATGTCACCTAAAACGGCATCCATAGAACCAAGTGCCGCACCTCTTTTCAATCTATTTTTATTGTTTGGGCGTTCAGCTGTTCCATTAATAATATTATTCTGGATAGCAAAGATTTTTTCCAGCCCACCTTGAGCTAAATCCAACATTTTATTAAGTTCGTCACGCGAAAACGGTGCCTGTTCAGCAGTTCCCTGCACTTCGACAAATTTACCTGATTCCGTCATCACCACATTCAAATCAACATCAGCGTTTGAATCTTCAGCGTAACAGAGATCAAGCAGCGGTTCACCATTAACAATGCCGACACTGATCGCAGCAATATTTTCACGAATAACTTTATTGCCGAAACGTTTTTTCAATGCACCTTTAAGTGCCAGCTGTAAAGCAATAGAAGCACCGGTAATACTGCCGCAACGCGTGCCACCATCGGCATCAATCACATCACAATCAATATAAATAGTATTTTGACCGAGTTGTTTGAGATCAACTACAGTTCTCAGACAGCGCCCGATCAGCCGTTGAATTTCCATAGTCCTGCCACCCTGTTTACCGCTTGACGCTTCCCGCCGCATCCGGTCGTGGGTAGATGGTGGCAACATACCATATTCACAGGTCAGCCAACCGCCGGGAATTTTCTGAGCCCGCATCCATGGTGGAATCTTCGGGTCAATAGTAACCGAACAGATAACTTTAGTACCGCCGCATTCAATTAATACCGATGCAGCTGGGTGAGAAAGAAAATTTTTAGTAATTTTAATTTTTCTGAATTGATCAAAATCACGTCCGTCAATACGTTTCATAAGGTATATTTCCGTTGGAAGATAAAAAAAGAGCCGGTTCCCAGAGATTCCTACAGCACCTGGATCATTGCGTAGAGCTGCTTGGTTCCCCACCTGACTCGATTGGCACGATACCAGTGCATAGGTTCCGGAAACCGGCAAAAAACTTTTTATTAAATGCAAGTTTAGACTTTACACGCTGCAGCGAAATATTCAAGGCAAAGAGCAAGTTCTTTTCGAAGATTTTTACGATCAATAATCCGGTCAATCAGCCCCTTCTCCAACAAAAACTCTGAAGTCTGAAATCCCGGCGGCAATTCAGCCTGCGTTGTATCACGAATAACCCGGGGACCGGCAAAACCAATCATCGCACCGGGTTCAGCTAAAATCAGGTCGCCCAGCGAAGCAAAACTTGCGGTAACCCCGGCATAAGTCGGGTGGGTCATAATCACAATATAAGGCAGACCGGCAGCTTTATGACGTTGCAATGCGCCGGAAGTTTTCGCCATCTGCATTAAACTAAGCATACCTTCATACATTCTTGCGCCACCACTGGCTGTAACCAGTACCAACGGCACACCGGCAACAGTCGCGGCTTCAGCCAACCGGGTAATTTTTTCACCCACAACCGATCCCATACTGGCACCGAGAAAACGGAAATCCATTACGCCGAGCGCGTATGGACGTTTTTCCAATGTTGCCATACCGCAGATAATAGCATCATTAAGGCCGGACTTTTTCTTACTGGCAGCCAGTTTATCGGTATACGCGGCAACTCCGGTAAATTTAAGTTTGTCTACCGAGGTCATGTCAGCATCAATTTCCTTGAAAGAATTTTTATCAGCAAGCAATTCTATTCGCTTCGCTGCATTCAACATATTATGAAAATTACAGTGCGGACAGATGCTGAGATTTTCAGCTAACTGTTTTGAATAGACTGTTTTGCTACATTTTTTACATTTGCCCCATAAACCCGTTGGGATATCCCGTTTACGTGCTGTTGTCGCACCGGCCTCATCGACCCGCAAAGTTGAATATTGCGGTTTTTTCGGTTTTCTGCTACTGAATAATGCCATATTTAATTTCTTTTTTACGTTATAGTTCATTGTATCAACAACTCCTTTTCAAATATTCAAACTTTAACAGTTTAATGCTATTTTAATATGGTTGTAATATATAGTTTAATGAGGTAATCACAATCACCTCTGACAATCAATTTTTACGGCCAGCGCTTACCGCCTGCCAAGGGTTATAATATACACGTTGCTTGCCCCTGCGTCAAGTAGAACATTTGCCGCCGCGGTTAATGTTGCTCCGGTAGTAATAACATCATCAAACAACAATATAGTACGATTTTTGCAATTAACACCCCGTTTCATAGAAAAAGCGTTCGTTAAATTGAGTTTTCTTTGTTCGCGACTTAATTTCGCCTGTTGACGGGTTCGCCGACGCCGAACCAGCAGATTTTTCACGCTAATCCCCGTTTGTTCAGCAATTATCCGGCAGACCAGCCGACTCTGGTTATAGCCCCGTGAACAGTACCGGCTCCAGTGTAACGGCACCGGAACCAACCACCCTGCCCCGTCAAGTTCCTGTTTAAATACTTCACTGACCATACCACCCAACGCCCGCGCCAGTTCAGGTCGATTATTATACTTAAATCCCTGCACTAACTCCTGCCCGTAACCGGATAAATCAAAAAGACTTAAAGCTTTACCCCACGGGCGCACCTCTTCTTTCATGCATTTAACACACAATTCAAGCACCCCGTCGATTACTCCACCACAACCGGCGCAGATCGGGGGTTGAATAAGTTTTAGTCGTTCACGGCATGAAGCACATAATTTATTCGGCACTGCATCAACTTCCTGTTCGCCACACCCTGGACAGGGAAAAGAGAGCAAAGCCTCCGACGATAAAATCAATGGAAGCATTTTCATTTTGCCACTATTCGCTGCTTTACAGCTTCCCATGGAGAGCCCGCATTAGGATTTGCGTGATATGCAGTCAAACGTTTATCTAATTCCTGTTTTTGTGCTTCTGTTACTGGCAAGGCAGCTGGAACGTTCGCTATAGAATCCCATATATCTTCAACTATAACAATACGCTCTGATACGTCATATTTAAGTGTTTCGGCTACAATTGAACTATTCATCTTATTTTTCTCCTTTAATAATTACAATTGTGGGTCTTGCAAAATAGCTTAACCCTTTAATTATTAACGATTTATATTCCTTTTTTATTTGAAAAATCCTCCAAGGCGTGATATATTATAACTCACATGTGTCCTAACAATTTTTAAAAAAGATTAAAAAGAGAGTGGAGCAACCTTATCCGTAAAGTATATTACGGTAACTCAAAAAAAGGAGGACTCCACAATGATAAATACATCGTTAAGTTT
>JAKIUY010000124.1 GCA_021647315.1 Victivallaceae bacterium | reverse complement strand
GTAAAAGTTTTCAAGGACTGATGTCAGAAGTGGAAACCCGCAACGGAGCAGTGGAGCTGTTTAATAATATAGCATTTGTCTTTATTAATAGTCGTCGTAATATGTTCAAGTGTCTCTACTGGGAAAATGAAGGCTTGGCGTTGTGGAATAAACGATTGACCAAGGGAACTTTTGCTTCGTTGGGTAATATATCCAGTGTGCTTTCTTTTCATGATTTTATTCTGTATATTCATGGTTATATACCACCCGAAAACAGGCAAAAGAAAGAGTGAAAATATCCTTTTAAAAGCTATCAAAAACATCTATCTATGCTATATGATGAAAAGGGAACAGTATTTCAAATCATTTCTGGGAAATCCTGATCTGAGGATTGATAACAATGTCAGCGAACGTAATATTAAACCGGTAATTCTCGGTAGAAAAAACTGGCTCTTTGTCGGTAGCGAAAATGGTGGTCAAACTACCGCAGCGGTAATGTCTCTGGTTCAAACATGTAAAAATCTCAAAATCAATCCCAGAACCTACCTCGAAGATACCTTGAGAAAGATCAATAATACTCCGAAGGAAAGTTTATATATCCTGCTTCCGCATAAATGGGAAAAAACATAATAAAAAATTTCACAATTTCTGCTTAATTGACGCTTACCATAAATCTTGATTTGAGTGTTTTGTTTAGAGTAAATTTAGCATTTTATACACAAGTGCATTCTTTTAGCTAGTTTACTGCGCCTGTTTAAGTTCAACTGCGCAGCTCTTTAATAGCTTTTAGATCGCAAAACGGTATTATTTATGCGCCGGACGTGCATTATACATTAGGGAACTTGAACATCAGCGTAATTTTCTTTGGTGTAAACAACTAGAGCTCGCGCCAGCTTGCAGTTGTCGGTTAGTCGTACGGAATGCGGTAGGTTCTTGCCCAGATAGAGGGTGTCGCCGGCCTTCATTGTGCGGCAATTATCTTCATCACCGATACAGAAGATTATTTCTCCCTCCAGTAGGGTGAAAAACTCATCTGATTCATGCATTAAAAAAAGCCGTTGCTGGTCTGCTGGACGATACTCGAGCATAAAAGGTTCGAGTTTACGGTTGCTTTTCCTGAATGCCAGAGAATAATAGTCAATGCAGTAAGCATCACTTTCATCACGAATAACTTTTTCTCCACTATCAAGAGAGCCGAAGATATATTCCACAGAGTTTTCTTCATCAGCAAAAAGCTCACTCATTGACATGCCGAGTGCTTCAGAGACCTTGATTAGTGCTTTTACCGAGGCATTTATGCGAAAATTTTCTAATCTTGAGATAAATCCTTTACTCAAACCGCTTTTATTTGCCAGTTGGGCAACGGTCATATTCTGTCTCAATCTGATAGAGCGTATTCGTTGAGAAATATTCAACATATCCATGGTTCATTATCCTTATGAATTTAATGCGCTTGTCAACATTTTCCCGAGTTTTCCAAGGTGTTCTACTACACATAACACCTGTTCGTCTGCTGGTAGACAATATTCGTCTGCTGCGATAAGTGCTCCGTTTATTCCGGCATTTTGAGCTAACTTTATATCAAAACCTGCAATCACCGCATCCGGTTCACCAAATGTAATATGAAAACCGGTATTTTCAAACTCTGCTCTGAAACTGTCAGTGTCGAGAACAACATGGCGAATATGCTTTAATTGTTCAATAATCAGGTCAGCCATTTATTTTGACCCCATAAAATGTTTTTTTAATTTAACGGCACAATTACTGGTGATTGAGTCAACTTTCAGCTCAACGAACTGCTGGGCTAATTGAGTATCATCGATTGTCCAGACGTGAAATTCATAACCGGTATCTTTAATACTCTCAACAAATTCCTTGTTGATTTCTTTAATCGCTTTACAGTCAAGACCATCGGCGTTGGTCTGTTTTAAACGTAATTTAAGCTCTGCAACCGACGGGGTGAAACCAATGTCATCCTGATAGTTTAAACCACTAATCAACAGGGCTTTAGCCTCTGGGATAATCGCTTTTGCGGCTTTGATAATATCATCATTAAATGAAATAATCACTACTTGAGCAAGGTTTATTCCCCGTGCTTCCAGCATTGATTTAGTTTGCGCTATTTTGTCATTTGACATATTTTTTAATTCAAGATAGATTAATTTCCCGTTAGGAATAGTTGCGAGAACCTCATCAAGTAACGGGACGCGTGTCCCACTCCAATGCGTGTCTTTCCAGGAACCGGCATCTAGTTTTTTTATCTGTCTTTTATTCAGCTGTGACAGTTCACTCTCCACCCCGGTAGTTCTAAGCGTGTTGGTATCATGCATACAGACAATTTCACCATCTTCGAGTAGATGAAAATCAGCTTCAATACCATCAGAATCATGATCCCAGGCCAGTTGAAAAGCCGCCATTGTGTTTTCAGGTGCATCCATAGATTCACCGCGATGAGAAATGAATATCATCATACTATCCTTTTGTTATTTAATAGTTCTGGTTGCTACTACATTAACCTGCGTGCCGTAAAAATTTTCTAACAGAATATCTCCTGAATATACTGGTAATTCAACCTGAGTTAAATAAATAGCGGCTAAAAGTTTATCAATCAGTGCCCGTGGCAATGGTCTGTCTGTTTTTACGGGGACAGAGCAAGCATTCAATTCGCACCCCGGCACTACGGCAGTAACAGTACGCCGTGGGTCAGTGATTTCACTACAACCATAGGTTACGCCACGCTTACATTTGCCTCCCGTGACTGTTAGTTTGTCGGGGTTGCTCCCGCTAATCGTTAATCTGCAGCCCGCCGGACAGACGATACAGATGCGCTGTTTATTCACTGAACTTCCTGCTTTCATATCGCCTCCAGGGAAATGGTTAACGGTAATATTGGGTCGAGTTCCATTGACGTTTCAATTGAAACGGGTAGCTGAATTTGCAGCATTTCCGCCGGTTTTACATGCTTTAATTTTTTGCGGTAAACAGGGTGTTCATGCTGATAAACGGTAAGTTCGGCACTATCCATGACCATCATTGAACGCAGATAAAAACTGTTGTTAACTGCTCGGTTATAGCTATTGGGTACGGTATATTTGACATTTGTCCCGGGAATTACTTTGATCTCATTGTTTGCGATCGCCTTATTATTTAAATAATTGATTACCGCATGGCCGGTTACAATCGCTTCTTCAGAGACAAAATCGACTAAATCATGGACATGTAACACATTGCCACAGGCAAAAATACCTTGAATATTGGTCATCAGTGATGAGTCGACCACTGGACCACCGGTATCCAGATTAAGTTCTATGCCAGCTTTGACCGATAGTTCATTTTCCGGCACCAGTCCTACCGAAAGCAGCAATGTGTCACAGTCAATCTTCACTGCCTTGCTCATATCAGCAATGCCATTTTTGTGCGGTGCAATCTCTATCGACTCAACCCGTTGTTTGCCGTTGATTTTAGTCGTCATATAACTGAGATAGAGTGGAATATTAAAATCTTCCAGGCACTGAGCTATATTTCGGGGTAGGCCGGATGCGTGAGGCATAATTTCAACTACCGCCTTAACTTCTACACCGGACCAGCGCAGTCGACGTGCCATGATCAATCCAATATCACCTGAACCGATAATTACCGCCTTTTTACCCGGGACGCAGCCTTTTATATTCAGCAGCCGTTGTGCAAAGCCAGCAGCATAAATGCCTGCTGGCCGTGCACCAGGAACACCAATATTGCCCCGATTTCTTTCGCGACACCCCATTGCCAGCACTACCGCACCGGCTTCCAGTTCCAAGGCTCCGTGAATCGCTGAACTGCAATCTACAGTGATATTTTTGTTTGCCTGTTTTATAATCGCTGATACGGTAGTTTCGGTGAATATTTGACAGCCAGCCTTAATGGCTGCTGTTTCTACTTTTGCCGCGTATTCAGGGCCGGTAAGCTCTTCGTTGAAGTGATGCAGACCAAAGCCATTATGGATACATTGCAGTAAAATACCACCCAAATCAGCTTCCCGTTCGATGATTGCGGTTTTAAGTCCTGCTTCAGCAGTAACCGCACCGACTGATAACCCCGCCGCACCACCACCGATAATAATCACATCGTAATAATTTTTATTGTCTGATTTCATAATTTATAATTCATAACTCATTAAGCCGCTCGACGATCAGCCAACTGCCTTTGCCGCGTTTGGTGATCTGTTCGACTGGAATCCCGGTCTCTTGGTTAATTATTTCAATCACTTTGCCGGCACAGAAGCCCCCCTGGCAACGTCCCATGCCTGATCGGGTATAAAACTTGACTCCGTCAAGCGTCGTATGTCCTTTATGAACGGCTTCAACTATTTCCGCTTCTGAAATATTCTCACAGCGGCAGATAATATTTCCATAAGCTGGATTCTTTTTTATCAGCTCTTTAAGTTTTGCCCGAGTGGCAAAACGCACCTTGACTGTTTTTTGATTTGTACGACTGATACTTTTTTTCTCAATCATCGTCAAACCGGATATTTTCAATAGATCCTTAACATATTCGCCGATTGCCGGTGATGCCGTCAGTCCCGGTGACTGAATACCGGCAACCTGGATAAGAGCAGGTGTAGTCTCGGAAATTTTTATCATAAAATCATTACCCGGTAATGTCGGGCGTGAACCGCTGAATGCGGTAATAATATCCCGTCGTGAAATTCCGGAAACCATGTTGGCTGCCAGTACAAAAATATTCTTCATGTTTTCTGCTGTAGTTGTGTCATCATCTTTTTCGTCAACCTCCTGTGCCGTCGGACCAATCATGGTTGTGCCTTCGACCGTAGGAATAACCAGAGTGCCTTTTGAATTTGGTGTCGGAACAGGAAAAATAACCCGTTCAGGATAGGCTTTTGAGGCTCGATCCAACAGATATTCTTCGCCTTTGCGCGGGATAATTTCAAACTTTTCGCCATTGAATATCTCTGATACGTGATCGGCATAAAGTCCGGCGGCATTTATGACATAGCGCGTCTGCATCATACGTTCGTCTGAACTTGTTATATGCCAGATATTCTCTTGCCTGCTTGCTGTAGAAACTTTAAATTCGGTAAAAGTCTCTACTCCATTACGTTGGGCAAATTCAATCAATGAGAAGACATACAGATAGGGTTCTATCACCCCGCCAGCCGGTGCAAATAGCCCACCCACAACATCATTGTTTAATTTAGGTTCAAGCATTAACATGCGTTCGTGACTGCATAACTCAATACCAGGTGAACCATTTTCAACTCCCTGATTATAGAGCTCGTTGACTATTACCATCTCTTCATCGGTAAATGCAGCGACTACAATTCCGCAACGTCTAAATGGAAAATCTAACTGATGACATAGACTGTCAAACATCAGATTACCTTGAATTTCCAGTTTGGATTTCAGTGCAGATAGATTATGATGAAATCCAGCATGAATAATCCCGGAATTGGCCTTGGAAACCCCGAAACCGAAGTCCGCCGATTTTTCTAACAGTGCCACTCGCAAATCATAACGAGCTAAATTAGCGGCAATCGCAGCCCCGGAAACCCCGCCGCCAATGATTACCACATCATACGATTCCTGTTGTTCAACACTGTTACTCATAAATAGCCTGTTTGTTTACATAAAAGTTTACTAAATGTAAATATACATGTTAACATAAAGAAATCAAGAAGGGTATTTGGTAAATTTTACAGTAATAAATGATACAGGTGATTTTTTATTTTTTGCTATTGACTTCTGGGGGAATTCCACTATAATACGAGTTTGGACTTGTTGATGTGTCCCAAATAGTTTTCTGCCGATGATAACAGATCAAACGATTGTATTGTTTTGACTTGTTGATGTGTCCCAAATATTGTATGATAGAAGCTGTAAATGGTACTTTAGAAATGTTTGAATAGTAAAAAGGATAGATAATGTCAGTAAAAAATGAACAGCATGAGGCTAATGGATTTAGACCGGTACCGTTTTATTTTATAAATAGAATTGAGCCTGATGATATTTCACGGCAGGCAATTTTCAGTGCGATGGAACAGCTTAAAGCGCAAGGTTTCGGCGGGGTTGTGGTCTTTAATAAACCCCCAGATGGCTTCAGTAGTGAAGAGTATTTGACTGAACCATGGTTTGATGTTGTCGGTTATTTCGCCGAAGCTGGTCGAACATTGAATTTACAGATTTGGATTAATGATGGATTTGACTTCCCCCCCGGCAATGCGGGAGGCAGAATCGAAAAAATCGCCCCGCAGCTTAAGCAGCGTCGGTTTCAACGGTTGGCTTCCGGTAAAATTGTCATCAGTGAAGTTGATTGGGGCTTTCCCGCGTTTGAGGAACCGGAAAGCTCTGAACTGTTTATCAAACTGGTCTATGAACCATATAAAGAACGTTTTGCCGAATATTTCGGCAATGGCATCACCGGCATTTTTTCCGATGCCGATTGTCGGCGATTCGGTCACTTTGCCGAAGCGGGTATGAAAGGTGAAAGATACTTTCCCACTTCAATAAATTTTCTGTCAATATTCAAAGCTGACTATGGTTATGAGCTTGAACCGCATCTTGATGCGATTCTTGATGGAAACGGTGGGCAGGTCGCGGCTGATTATTGGGAGCTGGCGGAAAAACTCTATGCTAAATGGTTTGAAAATAACCATAACTGGTGCCGGGAAAACGGCCTGAAATATACCTTTCACAGTTCTGATACCGGTCCGTTCGCGTTTGAGGATTGTGCCAGAAGTTCTATCTTTCTCGAAGGTCGCTATGAGCGCTTGGCTAAATGTTGTGATTATCCGGGCACTGACCATGAACTTATGGAGATCAACGGTGGTAAACATTTTGGTTCAAGCAGTGGCTTTTTCAATCCGTCCGCGATCTGGGGCGGGGCTGATTCAACAGTGGCAAATCCAGAATTTTCTAAAACTTTTGGTGATTTAAGGGCAAAATATGCGGCTTCAGTAGGTTTTCTTTACAGACGTGAACGGGTCTTGTGTGAGGCTTTTGCCGCCACCAATTGGGGTTGCACTCATCAGGATCTGCGCCGTATCGCCGCTTGGCAGATGATGCAGGGCATCAACTTTTTCGTGCCGCATGCCTTTCATCACCGCTTGCAGGGTGAAACCAAATACTTTGCGCCACCGGATTTTTCAGAATGTGGTAGCTTGCAGCATGGACTGAGGGAATTTAATGACTGGCTGGCTTTTATCTGTATGAATGCGACGCAGGGCGAGCCGGTGATGCCGATTGCGGTGCTGGATACTGCCCATGCGGTCTGGCTGGGTGAAGATGTCGACGAAGAACTGTTTACGCTGTGTGAAACTCTTAATCGATTGCCTTATGGTTATATTATTGCCGATGAAACGGCTCTGTTAGCTGAAGCTTCACGCTTTAAAGCGGTGATTAATCCCGGCATAAAGTTGACCGATGATTTTTGTCAGACAATGCAACAACAAAATGTTACCATTATTGACAGTAAAGAACTTAAACGCCTGCCGGAACTGCTGGGGCAGGATATTGTTTTTTCAGGAACAGCTGACTTGCACTATATGCGAAGAAAGTTGGACGATGGTCGAGAATTTTGTCTCGTTGCCAATATCGAGCATGATCAAACTGTTTCAGGCAGCTTGCAGTTTAAATTTTTATCTAGGGATATTGAATTGGAACCGGGGGAAATTGCAATAGTCGGAGAAGTGAATGAATGTTTCAGGAGTCCGGCTAAGTCAGCATCGGATAAAATATTGTTACCGGAAGAGTATCAGGTGGAATGGGAACAGGAGAATATTATTCCACTATCCCGATGGGAAAATGCCGCTGGCGCAGTTGTTGCCCTTAGTGGCGTAAGTCAGGAACCTCTTTGCTTTAAATGGAGCAATAGCGAAACAGTTGAACCGATCTATTTGCTGGTGCCTGAGAACTTACTCCAACAGGGGGTTGCTGTTAAACTTGATGGTCTGCAGATTACTGGCGGAATCGCAACCCAACTTTGGCATGATGCTTACATGAGATTTGAATTGATTGGAGCGAATATTATTGGTGAACATCGTATCGAGCTTCAGTGTGCAGATAATGATGAAATTCCTCTATTTAATAACCTCTTCCTAACTGGGGAGTTTTCAGTAGAAATAGTTTCAAGTCATGATAAGCATAAACTTTACCGTGATTATTATAATATGAAACTCTACCTGCCGTCAACAGTTGCTATTACACTGAGTAAAAGAGGTCAAAAGCTAAAAGTCGGTTGCTGGACAGGGCAGGGGCATCCGTTCTATTCCGGCGGTGTGACCTATCTCTGTGATGTTGAAGTTCCACAACCGGACAGTGACGCTATTTTAGTATTGCCGAAAGTCGCCGCGACCTGTTCAGTTAAATGCAACGGCATCGAACTTGGAACAACTATCTGGGCCCCGCGCCAACTGAAATTACCCCTAATTGCAGGCACGAACAGCCTTAAAATTACCGTTCACAACAGCCTGGCAAACATGCTTGAAGATTACTGCGCCACGAGCGGTATTATTGTACAACCATTTATCATGTATACTTGATTCAAGGGTATTTATGCTGAAAATACCGTTGTTATCCTCACTAAGGGACACTAAGGGACAGGTTGAATTTGATCTAAATTTAATGTAAATGCAAGACAAAATTTCTTTTTTTACCGGTGTGAGATTGAATGATGGTTTTTTGATAGTAGGTTTAGAGGTAATTGATAATATTTTTAGCGTAAAATACAACTTGCGTCTGAATAATCAAATTTTACCGTTGCGAGTTATTTAAAGACAGGCGTGGATTATTAGAACTAGTTGCTGGAGTGGGGGGTAAATCCTGTATGGCAGCTTGGTTTAAAACGATATTAAAATTTTTAAAGAGTGGATTATGAGTGCAAAACAACGGAAGGGTAAATTGGCAAAAAAAAATAAGCAAATTGATTATGTGAAAGTTTTTAATTCACATTCTGAACTTTATACTAAACCATTCTCGATAGAGGATATAGTTGACGCATTGTGGGGCGATGACTCGCTGGAAAAAATGCTGCTGGCCGCTAATGTGCTTGATGATTGGCTTGAAGACAGCTTAGAGTTTATTAATATTTATGACGATACCGAGGATGACGATTATTGGCATCACTTGCCAAGCTATTTCGAGGGTAATGAATTTTTAGTGAAGCCGACAGAAGAGGAGTTAGAGGCTGGGATTTTATATCCAGGACACCGGTTTATGCCTTTTATCTCTAGCGATATTCATGCCTCCGAAGCCATGCTTTTTGACGAAGAACGGCAGCTTACAACAGTTGAAATGACCAAGCCTTTGAATGAATTGATGCTTTATCATTCAATCTTTGGGGAACACGGCATGCTTGAATATTTTTTTGAGGATAATGAGGATAATATTACTGCTATTCAGATAGGGCAAATACCGGAGTTTACCGTTAAGGTGATGAATATGAAGGATTTTTATGCGCAACATAACTTTGCTTACGGGGATGCAATTTTAATAAAAGTTGAAAGTTACAATGAGGGGCGTCTGTCGTTACGCTATCATGCCGCGGCTGATGAAAATGCCGCGTATAAAGGGAACGTTTTGAAGTGGTGTGCATTTTTTGGCCAAGGTATTGCCAAAACCATAGAAGATAATGGTGTGGATATGTCGATGCATGACCAACTAGCGGCTACATTGCTGCTTAATGCCGATTTCTTGCTGAAGACTCCAGTGCTGCATATCGGTGGTTTTTTAGCTTTATCAAAAGAATATTCGCTGAAATCATTAAATGGCCAAGCAATTATCTGGGATGTTGACAGTGAACCGGAGCTGGACGAAGATTTTGGCATGGATTTTGAAGAGTTAGAGGCGATGATGGACAATGATATGTCTGACCCACCGGATGTGGACTCATTAGAGGGTATTTTGCGCTATATGGGATTTGATTTCAGCGAAGAGGAAGTTGAAGCATATATTAGGGATGAACTTTTTCATGGCGGTGATTCCTATAAAAATGTGATGAAACGGTGTTTGGATGGCCGTGTTGCAGAATTTACTGAATATCAAGCCTACGCAGAGGAACTGGATAAACATTTTTCCTCAATTTGGGATGATATTTCAGTTTCATATAATCGTTTTGCCGATGGTCATAATGGTAAAATAAGAGCCAAAGCCTTGCATATAAAAGATCAACAGACTGCTTGGATGAGAAAGCTTAGTAGTAGTGTTACAGATATAAGTGACCTGCCGGATTCATTCGTCGAGTTAGCTAAAACTTCGGGTTATATTTCACAAATATTGGTTATGCTTAATGATTACGATATGTTATCGGCTAAAGAATACAAGCAGATGGAGGCAACACTTGATGCGTTTGAGGTTATGAGTGAGTCCATGATGAGTGATATTAATGCGGACTTAGAGCTTTAAAACGTAGGTTAAGGGGTTTATAATTTATAAAACAGGAGCATTTTAGCATTGAGTAGTTTACAGGAAAAAATTAGTATCCATGATCGGTATCAGTTTGAACTGAAATATACCTATCCATTAGATCATCATAATCCGGTTACAGAATATACTGTTGAATCGTTTTTGTTTATTCCCAATAATCTAGGCATAAACTCGGGCTCATATTCGCAGGATAAATTTTATAATGACATGCAGAAATATATTCGGCTGAAAACGCCTAAAATGCATCTCCATGCGATTATTGCCGGTAAGAACTGTCCCTTGAAAAAGATTAATGAGGCCATGGATAAACTGTGCAGCAGACCGGACGATGAACAGATTGTTTCAGAATATATCTATCATGTGAAAATGTTCTGTTCTATTGCGAAAAGTGCGGTGCGTGATCAACAGGCATATATAGAGGAGCTATTGCCAAGTGAAGATCGTCATCAGATTATAGAGCTCTATTTGACCCATATTGAACAACTGTTAGCCAGCTTTAGGGAACTTAAACATTTGGTCTACAGTGCTCATGTTGATAAAGATATTTCGGCTTTTTATGCGATGGCTGACGAGTATTTAAGTTTGCTCGGTGAAAAATATATTAATCGTTTAATTCTATTTATTAATGAAAATAGTGGATCTCATAGTCAGGAACAGCTAACTTGTGCAGTTAAATTTATCAAAGCTGAACAGGCATATCGGCGTGACAACCATTATCCATCTGTTCCTGAACGGGAGAGTGATAATGAAGAGGTGGTGTATCGCCAGCGTATTCTGAAAAAAATTATGGGTAGTATCCTGTTTCTCAAAACGAGTGTCAAAACCGAAGGGCGTATTCTTGAACAGATTATTGCTGGCTTTGCAGCCGGATTGGCAATGTTGTTTGCGGCGATATCAATGTTATTATCCCAAAAATTCTTTGCCGACCTGACAACCTCACTGCTCGTCGTTTTGGTCGTCTCATATATCTTTAAGGATCGGATTAAAGAGTTTTCGCGAACCTATATGGTGCGTTGGCTGCGAAAATATATCTATGACTATAAGACTGAATTGCGGACCGCTATGGATGTGAAAATTGGTATTTGCCGTGAATTGTTCACCTTTTTAACCGAAGCTGATCTGTCTGCTGAAATTGTTAAAATAAGAAATAAAGATTATTTGGGGCAGTTGGATAACGGTTATGCACCGGAAAATATTCTTTATTCCAAGAAGAATATAAAAATTTTTAATAATCCAGGTCAAAGACTGTTCGCTGATATGCAGCCTGACGGTATTATTGATATTATTCGACTCAACATAACTCATTTTATCGAAAAGATGGATAATCCGAGAAAAGTATTGTTTGTGCCGGATGGTGATGATAAAATGTTCCCAGTGAAAAGTCGCAGTGTCTATCACCTGAATTTGGTTTTGAAATATCACATGGGTAAAGAGATTGAACATCATAAATTTAGAATTGTTCTGAGTCGATCCGGAATCAAACGGATTATAGAAATACCCATAACTGGCGTAATGCACACCGCACTTTTTGATAAATAATGCTTAAGCGTCCCGCTTGAGAAGGATGCGAAACATCAAAAGTAGCTTAGACGTCTCGCCTGCAATAAAAAATACACAAGCAGGATGCATGTGCTACATTAATATAGAAGGAATTCAGCTATGAAGCTGGCAGTTATTGCAGATTTACATTTTTTCCGGCAGGGCAATATTCAAATACCGGAGCGGGTCGGGCAATTTGCCGATATTTTTTTATTGAAGGCAGTTAAACGTCTTAATCGTTACATTAAACCTGATCTGGTTTTTATCGGCGGCGATCTGATCAATGATGCTGATGATGCGAATGCTGCGTCCATGTTGGAAGAATTAAAACAGATTATTGACCTTATTGAATGTCCGGTTATTGTGATTCCCGGCAATCATGACCTGCCTGAAGAACAGTTTTATCAAATATTTAAACGTCCCGCTGAAGCGGTTGATATTAACGGAATACGTTTTTTACCATTTATTGATAGGGAACAGCCAGAATACAATGCGGTGAGAAGTCAGCAAGATTTGGCCAAAATGCGTCAGTTAGCCGGAGCATTTGATGGTCCGGTTGTTTCACTGCAACATGTTCCGCTGTTTCAATCTGGCACCGCGCCGTCATCATATAACTATACCAATAGTGATGGAATTATTACAGCAATGCGTGCGAGCGGTGTAATGTTGGCGGTCAGCGGTCACTATCATGACGGTTATGATGTGGTAACATTTGATGGTGTTCAATCCATAACTGCACCGGCATGTTGTGAAACACCGTTTCAGTTTATGGAAATTGATATTGATAAAAGTGGTCGTGCGACAGTAATCAATCATCGTTTGAAATTGCCGGATAACTTACCGCCATTGACCGATTATCATGTTCATACTCATCTCGCCTATTGCGGTGAGAACATGGATATGGTAAAAACATTGGAGCTGGCTGAAATGACTGGCCTTGATCGAGTGTCATTCAGTGAACATGCCGGACAGCTTTATCTGTCGAATGATGATTACTGGTCGTCAGCATATTTTGCCAAGGGACTTGCCGGTTGCAAGATTGAGAATCGAATGAATGATTTTCTTACTGCTCTGAAAGATACCCCGGGCCGCTTTCTTTCAGGATTGGAACTTGATACTGACATCAATGGTAAATTTACCGTATTTCAAGCTGACCTTGATCAGGTTGATATAAAAATAGGCGCACTGCACGCACTGCACATGGAAGATTTTAGTGGTTATAATGCAGTAAAAAATGAGTTTATCTATCGTACTGAACAAATTGTCAGTAACGGCGTTGATATTTTGGCCCATCCGTTTCGGATGTTCAGGCGTTGTGATCTACCTACAGCCCCGGAACTTTATGAACCAATGGCTAAATTGTTAAAAGCCACCAATACTGCGGCTGAAATAAATCTGCATACGAATGATCCAGACCCTGAATTTATACTCTGTTGTATCAAAAATGGGGTAAAACTCTCCTTCGGTAGTGATTCGCACAACCTCTATGAGATTGGTGAATTGCATCAACACCTAGCCATCATGGACAGTATTGGTTATCTGAACAGATTAGACGAAGTATTGCTGAATATTATGCCAAAGTAGCATAACCGCCCCGGTTGTGTTTTACTGACCATAGGTCAGTATCTTACTCAAGCGGGACGCTTAAGCTCCCATGAGAAGGTCATTGTCAAGCCCCCGATTAACATTTGTCTAAATTTTTCTATGTCCTGCTCCCATCCGCATTCTTTTTATTGGCCACCATAGCCTGATGCACGTTGGTGTCCT
>JAKIUY010000123.1 GCA_021647315.1 Victivallaceae bacterium | reverse complement strand
CAAACTTAACGATGTATTTATCATTGTGGAGTCCTCCTTTTTTTGAGTTACCGTAATATACTTTACGGATAAGGTTGCTCCACTCTCTTTTTAATCTTTTTTAAAAATTGTTAGGACACATGTGAAAATTATCAATAAACTTGGGTTGAAAATGGTAATGTTTGATGATATGCTTTTGCAGAAACACAACGGCGAAGCTCCGTTTAATTTATATAAAATCGCAGAAAAACTACCGCGTGATATTGTTATGATGAGTTGGTCTGATTCAAATGAACCGATGTATAAACTTGGCTTTAAACAATGCTGGCGGATTGATAACGGTTTTAGTGCTGATTTCAGAAAACCATTTCCGCAGACGACCGGTTTTGGTACAATTAAATATCCTTTTATTGATTCGATGTTTAATCATACACCGGATGTCAAATGGCTCAAATTCTGTTTTCAAACCCAGCTACAGTGCGCTAATTATGCATGGAACCGGGAAGCCCGAGGGGTATTACCGATGACTGAATGGACTCTGCAGAATATGCCTAACTTAATGGGAACTTACAATACACAGCCAAATCCTTCCGCCGGGAATAAACTAACACAGATAGATATTTTCAGAGACGAGAAAATTGCCGCAAAGCTTAAACTTAAAACTCAAGCTGAAATTGGTAGTATTCCGATGAAAATCGGTGCGGTTGAAATTACTCCGGATAAAGTTTATAAAATAGAACTTCCTACGGCAGATAATATTTCCAGCGTATATATTTTGGGTAACTGCGATGTGAAAAATAAAGCAGATATTTCACAACTCCGTAAACAAGCCAAGTTAGGTTTGCCGTATGGAATGATCGTTGCTAAGTATATTTTCAATTATGCGGATGGAACAAAAACAGAAATGCCTATACGGCTTGGACGTAGCATTTCTCTGTTGCAATTCACTGATCCGCAGACTCGTTATATCAAAGAATCCCGTGCCGTTTATCCACTCGTCACGGATCAACAGATTGCTTTGAACCAATTTGAATTGATTAACCCTTACCCTGAAAGACCAGTAGTATCAATCGAAATAGAAAGCACAAACAAACTAGCTCCTGTTTTATTAGTTGCTGTTACAATTAGAAATACAAAATAACAATAACCTAACAAGTCTCGAAATTTCGAGACAGGAGTTTTAATGAGAAATATTGATTTAAATTCGTTTCGCGGAGCCTATTCTGCAACTTTTACCCCTTATAACACAAACAATACCATCAATACTGAAATGCTGGGCAAAATTGTCGATTTTCAGTTGAATGCCGGGTTATCTGGCTTTTTTGTTGCTGGAAGTGCAGGAGAAAGTTTTCTCCTGACCGAAGCTGAAAGAAAAACTGTGCTTGACACGGTTATTGCGGCTAATTGCTCTCGGGGAAAAGTTATCGCCCATATTGGTCATATTTCGACAGATGCTGCTGTACGTTTAGCTAAACATGCTGAAGCCGCCGGCGCAGATATGATTTCCGCCATAGGGCCGATTTTCTTCGGCTCCACCTTCGACCATATACACCGTCATTACAGTGAAATTGCCGCCACAACCGATTTGCCGTTGCTACTCTATTCGATGGAAAGGGTTCATGGAATCCTCCAGCCGGAAAGTTATGTTAAACTTTTTGAGATAGAAAATGTCATTGGCATGAAATATAGCGGCACCAATTTTTTTGCTATGCAGACCCTAAAAAACATGGTAGATCGACCAAGTCTGTTTTTCAGTGGTTCCGATGAACATTGCCTAGGAGCTCTTGCTACTGGCGTGGATGGCTGTATTGGTACAACTCAAAATATTATTCCTGCATGTTTTGTAGAACTTATCCGGTTATATTCAGAGAACCGGAACCGGCAAGCCGCCAGTTTGCAACAGCAAATCAATCAGTTGATCTGGATATTATTAAAAAGCGAGGACTATTCATACTTCAAGGCTGCCATGCGTTATATAGGCTATGATTGCGGTAACTTCAGAAAACCTTTTAAACAGCTTACGGAGCAGGAATATCAGCAATTTGCTGAAGAATTTGATAAACTTGAAATTATACGTACCAAATAGTAGGAATATTGATAAATGAAATTTACGCTGGCTGTCGATTATTATGACCTGATCTGGAGATCCGCAGAGCTGTTTGATGAACAACATATTGATCGCTTTCTGGGGAGATGCGCTGAACATGGTATTAATGCCATACAGTGGCGATTATCTGTTTGCGGGCAGTTGCTTTACCGAACTAAAACTGGAGATATGTTTACAGATAAACCATGTGACTTCCCCGAAAGTTTATCAAAATTCCACGAAGCTACTTATAATAAATGCAAGACTATTCTCGAACATTTTGACCCTTTGGAAGTTGTAGTCAGGCTGGCGCACAAGCATGGTATGGAGCTTTACCCATGGTTGACGATTTATGATGATTATGGCGTGCAAGGGGATCGTGTAAGTTCAATCGTCGAAAAATATCCTGAACGATGCTGGCGTTCCTATGACGGAACGAATTATTATCTTGGTGTCACTTCCTATGTATATCCTGAAGTTGTTGAATTCAGAATGAAGCAGATAATGGAGATTTTGTCCTATGGCGGCGACGGGCTTTATTTGTCAAACCGTAGTCATAGTCGCACTCCTGAATATCATAATGCCTTAGATGAATTTGTCAATAAAAATCCTGATGTTTGTTATACTGAATGGATTAAGGCAAATGTAGAATTTATTGAAGAATCGCAGAAAGCAGCAATTGGAACTTATGGATTTGACCTGCCTGCAGTTGAAGCATATATTGAAGCAACAGGCAAACAACCTGAAATTTCAGAGCAATGGAATCGTTTTAGAGGGAAATATTTCATGAAATTCATTGAGCAAGTGCGAAGTGAAGTAATTGGTAAATTATCTTTTGGCTTGCGTTATGAACCGGATTCACCGCATTTTCTTTATGGGAAACATTTTTTTGACTGGGAACGTTTGATAAATGAAAATATTCTCGATGAATTGCACTATGCGTTGCCGGAGGATGATTCTGTTGATTTAAAACCATTGTACCCGGGAATGTTCAAACTTTCCAAAACCAGCAAGCAGGCTTGGTGCTGGCTAGGGCATAAGAGGCTAGAAGATACAATTCGTTATAAGGCAAATATTATCAGACAGCAAATCGAGCAAGGAAATCTTGATGGAGTAGTATTATTTGAGGCCTATCATTTTCTGGAAAAGCCAGATTATTGGAAACTGCTTGATTATTTTCTTAATTAAAATGGTTGAAAAAGGTCCTTGATCCTTCAGGGTTTTCGAATGTACATTAACAAAACATAGTTTTGACTACATAAAGAAAAAACATTATGAATAAAGTTGAATTATTTCCAGGCCGTGCCTGAAGGATTCAGAAATGCAAATTATACAAGAAAATATATTTGAGCCGAATATTCATTTCAAAGAATGTCATGCATCAACATTGGTCGAATTGAGTAACAATAATTTCATGGTCTGTTGGTTTGGCGGGGCAAAAGAGGGTCGTGATGATGTTGCTATATGGATATCGAAAAGAATCAATAACCAATGGACAACTCCTTTGAAAGTTGTCAAAATATTTCAGGAACCATATTGGAATCCAGTTTTGTTCAAAGATCAAACAGGAAAAATACATCTGTTTTTTAAAATAGGTAGAGAATTACCAACATGGAAAACTTGGGTAATAACTTCAGATGATCAAGGAGTAACATGGAGTATACCGAAAGAATTGGTTCTTGGAGACACTGGCGGAAGAGGTCCAGTGAAAAACAAACCCATTGTCCTGTCAGACGGCAGTTGGCTAGCGCCGGCTTCAATAGAACGTGGCTGGTGGGAGGCTTTTGTGGACTGTAGTCAGGATCAGGGGAAATCATGGCAGGCAAGTGATTTAATCCGAATGGATAAAAGTATGTTTGTAGAAGGCGATGTAAATTTAGTTCCCGAAGGTCACGGAGTTATACAGCCAACGCTTTGGGAGTCGACTCCAGGAACAGTTCACATGTTACTCAGGAGTTCCTGTGGGAATATCTGTCGCAGTGATTCTAATGATTATGGCCAAAACTGGTGTTCTATTTACAAAACCGACCTGCCGAATAATAACAGTGGTATTGATGTTGTAAAGTTGAAAAATGGGATATTAGTTTTAGCATGTAATCCAACCAGCATAAGAGGAGTCAGAACACCTCTGACTTTAAGTTGTTCGCATGATAATGGGAAAAGCTGGTCAAATTTTATCACTCTGGAAAACGAACCTCAAACAATTGATAAACGAGTGGAGTTTTCTTATCCCGCAATTATTGAAACTAATTGTGGTGTGGCAGTAACTTATACATGGCAAAGAAAAACCATTAAATTTTGCAAAATATGCAACATTGGCTAGCAGGAGTAAGTGATATACATAAAATTGATAGACTCCCCCCGCATACCACAACAGCAATACCTGCTAGACCATGCAATGATCTGTGTATAGGTTTTCTGGTTAAACATCATCACTGAAAAAGAAGATAATCTCATCACTGAAAAAGAAGATAATCTCATCACTGTATTCCGGGCAGTTATCTTCATTAATGCATTTGCCTTGATCTATCAATGCCCAGATCCGTGCGGCGACCGTTATCAAGGGTACAATAACCGTCATTATCGCAGTTGCTGCAGTTGGGGATATCTATCATTCTTCTTCGCCTTTTTCGAAAAGGTTTTGTTCAGGCACTGACTATAATACACTCCACCAGTTTCGCTGTCAAAGTGTTTTAATAAAAATATAGTATTTAGGCACAGTCGATAATCAAAAGACTATGGAGGCAGCTTATTTATCTTCCTTTGCGTTATGCCGCTGGGGTTAAATAAGGGAAAAGAGGTTGACAATAAGCTGAATCAAGCGTAACTTACATGACAGAGGGACTGTTTTTGCCCCTACAGTAACATTTATAATAAGGATGAATGAAATGAAGTTTTGTCAAAAAATTGTTTTAATCAGTTCTTTTATTTTCATTGCGTTGACCGCGAATAGTCAAACCTTGGTGGAGGCTTTTAAGAAAAGTTATGCTTTGGAAAAGGTAGGGCAATATTCAAAAGCTATCGAAAGTCTTAGCGCGCATCATGATAAAAACAGTTATGAAGTCAATCTGCGTTTGGGCTGGTTGAATTACCTTGCCGGCAGATTTACCAAATCTATTGCATACTATTCTCAGGCAATAAATTTAATGCCGCTGTCAGTTGAAGCTCAACTGGGTATTATTTATCCTGCTTCATCCGTCGGCAATTGGGCCCAGGTAATCAAAGCGTACAATAAAATATTAGAGATCGATCCTAAAAATTACACCGCAAATTATAAATTGGGCTATATCAATTACTATAAGAAAAATTACAAGCAGGCATTTACCTACTTTCAGCAAGGGGTTAATCTGTATCCTTTTGATTATAATAATCTGCTGATGTATGCATGGACAAATTACCAGTTGGGCAAGAGGCGTGAGGCAAAAATATTATTCAATAAAGTGTTATTAAATAACCCTGATGATTCTTCAGCGTTGGAAGGATTAAAGTTAATTAAATAGACGCTGTCTGAAAAGTTCAGGCAAAGCGGCAACCCAAAACATGGCAGAATCATTTTTTTATTTTTAAACAAATATTCTACTATTTAAAAATAAAATGTAATATTTTATATATCAATAAGTTCAGGTGCTACCTGATTAGGATAAAGACGTGCATGAAAAACACGAAAATGACGGTTAATAGTACGGAGATAAGCTCAATGAATATTAACAAAAATCTGGCGATAAGCGAAAACGGTTTTGTTTTCGATCCTAATACCGGTGAAAGCTTTTCGCTGAATCCGGTTGGTGTGGAGATTTTATCATATCTGAAAAGCAATATGAGTAAAGACAAAATTGTCAAAACTCTACTGAAGAAATATGACACTGATGAAATTACGATAGAAAAAAACTATCTGGAATTTTTAACCATGTTACGCGAGTATAGGTTAATTGAAAATGAATAAAAAAAAGATTACAGTCGCCATAACCGGGTTAAATAACACAGATAATCCGGGTCCCGGCATTCCGGTTATCAGGGGGCTTTTAGAGAGCGATTTTTTTGATGTGCGAATCATTGGTTTGGCATACGAAAACCTCGAACCCGGGATCTACATGGCAGATCATGTTGATAAAGTTTACTCTGTCCCTTACCCTGCGACCGGAACGGAAACTTTAATTAACCGAATTGCCTATATTAACTCAATCGAAAAAATTGACCTGCTTATTCCGAATTTTGATGCAGAACTCTATTCTTTTATGAAATCGGCAAAAGCACTGGAAGAGATGGGTATAAAGACTTTTCTGCCGACACTGGAATCCTTTGAGGAGCGCCATAAAGCCAATCTTGATAAATTTGGCAAGAAGTACGGGGTTAAAGTTCCAAAAAGCAAAGCAATATTTAATCTAAGCGATATCAATAAGTTGTCTGATGATTTTGAGTTTCCCGTGTTAGTTAAAGGTAAATTTTACGATGCATTTGTGGCATATAGTAACGAGCAAGTTACAACCTATTTTAATAAACTGGCCGCAAAATGGGGCGTGCCGATTATTATTCAGGAATTTATCAAAGGTACCGAGGTTAATGTAATTGCTTTAGGTGATGGAACCGGTAAAACTGTTGGCGCGGTACCGATGCGTAAGCAATATATTACCGATAAGGGCAAAGCCTGGGGGGGTATTACCATTGATGACCAAAAGATGCTTAAACTGACCAGGAGCCTGATAAAAAAGACCAAGTGGCGCGGCGGTATGGAAGTCGAAATGATTAAAACTGATGATGACGAATATTATCTGATTGAGATCAATCCCAGAATACCGGCGTGGGTTTATCTGGCTGTAGGGGCTGGTCAGAATATCCCGGAAGCTTTGGCTAAATTAGCCTTAGGCATTGAGTTTGATTATTTTACCGATTACAAAGTAGGTAAGATGTTTGTCAGATATTCATACGATATCGTCATGGATATTGACAGGTTTCAGCAACTGTCAATGACTGGCGAAATATAAAGAGGAACTTTAAAATGAAAAAATTAGCATACGAAAGACCGATAATAAATAAATTGAATACGGGCATGCCCAATAAGTTTGGCATGAAAACGGAGTATCTGCCAATTACCCACATTGATGAGGTGTCGGTTAAAGAAATTATCGAAAAACACGGTTCGCCGGTTTATGTTTTATCAGAAAAAAATATCAGGGCGACCTATCGTAAAGCAAAAAAATCATTTACCACCCGCTACCCGAAAGTGCAATTCGCCTGGTCTTATAAAACAAATTATCTGAATGCGGTTTGCAGAGTTTTTCATCAGGAAGGTTCGTGGGCTGAAGTTGTTTCAGGATTTGAGTATAATAAGGCAATCGCCAATGGAATCAGCGGTGATCACATAATTTTTAACGGGCCTGATAAATCCGTCAGCTATTTAACCACCGCCATTAATAACGGTTCATTAATCCATATAGATAATTACGACGAACTCTATACTATTATTGATTTAACCGAAAAACTTGAGAAAACTCCCAAAGTTGCGATTCGGGTGAATATGGATACAGGAATATTTCCGCAATGGTCGCGATTCGGCTTTAATTACGATAATGGCGAAGCATGGGATGCACTAAATCGAATTTTAATCAATGGCAACTTAGAGCTGGTTGGGCTGCATGCCCATATCGGAACCTATATTCTGACAGCAACTGCCTATACTGTCGCGGGAACAAAATTGGCAGATTTAGCCACCCGTGTCAAAGAAAAGTATAATTATGTCATTCAGTATATTGATTTCGGTGGTGGTTTTGCTTCTAAAAATACCCTGATTGGCGCCTATCTGCCCGGCACTGATACCTGTCCGACATTCGATGACTATGCCGAAGCCATTACATCATCAATTATTAATTCTAATATCAAACCTGAAGATTTTCCGACAATTATTCTGGAATCCGGACGGGCATTAATCGATGATGCCGGTTATATCCTGGGAACAGTTTTAGCCAATAAACGTCTGGCGGATGGTTCAAGGTCAATGGTAATCAATGTCGGGGTAAATCTCCTGTTTACCTCATTCTGGTACGAACATAAAATCACCCCGGCGCAGAAGTTTTCACCATACACCGAACATACTTCAGTTTACGGTCCTTTATGTATGAATATCGATGTAATTAGAAAAAGTGCTGATTTACCCATAATGAAAAAAGGGGATAATTTTGTTATCAGCCGAGTTGGAGCCTATAATATGACCCAATGGATGCAGTTCATTACTTTGCGTCCCCGAATTGTGATGATTGATCCAGGTGGCAAAGTCCATGTTATTCGTGAAGCCGAGACGAATAAAGATTTTGATTTGTTTGAAAAGATTCCCGATTATCTAACAAAAATTAACTGAACCCCCGAGCGGGAATAAAGTATAGCAAATGAATATTAAAGCCATTGTAAAATCAATACTGTTTTCCTATTCCCAGATATTTTTCTCAACCAATGTAATATTTGGATTGCTGCTGTTTATTGTCTCATTTTTTGATATTTATGCCGGTGCGGCAGGGCTGTTATCGGTGATGATGGCAAATTTAACCGCAAAAATCATCGGTTTTAGTCCCGCAAATATAGAAAAAGGCCTGTATGGCTTTAATGCCCTGCTGGTGGGGTTTGGAATTGGAGTTTATTTTAATTTTTCACTCTTACTTTTATTAATTATTGCAGTGGGGGCGGTATTTACACTTTTTATTACGGTCGCTGCCGAAGGTTTTCTTTATAAATATAAATTACCATTTTTAAGCATCCCGTTTTTGATCGGGATGTGGTGCATAACACTTGCCGCACCAGAATTCACTCATTTGGGCATCAGTCAGAGAGGAATCTACCTTTTTAATGAATTATATCTGATTGGCGGTCAAACCCTTATTGATTTTTATAACTGGACTAATGGTCTGCCGATAACTCAATCCTTTAAAACATATCTGATCTCACTTGGCGCAATTTTTTTTCAATACAACATTCTTACAGGCATAATGATTGCAATCGGACTGTTTTTTTATTCAAGAATAGCATTCACCATTTCTCTGCTCGGCTTCTATACGGCATTCTTCTTTTACATGGTGATTGGCTCAAATATTTCTGATGTAACTTATGCCTATATAGGATTTAATTACATCCTGACCGCAATTGCAATTGGCAGTTTTTTTACTATTCCCTCGAAAGGCTCATATTTGTCGACAATGCTATTGATGCCATTAGTGGTAATAATCACCATCAGTTTAAACTCAGTGTTTGTGGTTTTCGGACTATCTATCTATTCATTGCCGTTTAATTTCATTGTTCTGCTGTTTTTATATATATTAAAATTACGCTGCACCCATCATAACTATCTGGTCGAAGTTGTAGTGCAGAATAATCAACCTGAAGAGAATTTATATTCTTACCTGAATAACAGTCGAAGATTCGGCATGCAGCAAAAGTATTTTCCGGTTAAGCTGCCTTTCTGGGGGGATTGGTTTGTTATGCAGGCTCATGACGGAGAATATACGCATCAGGAAGATTGGCAACACGCCTGGGATTTTGTCATCGTTGACGAAAAAAGCCAGCAATTTGCGGGTGAAGGCAGTTCAGTTGCTGATTATTACTGCTACAATAAATCAATTATAGCGCCAGCCGCAGGGGTTGTTGTTGATATTGTTGACGGCATCGAAGATAATGAGCCAGGCGAAGAAAACATATTGCAGAACTGGGGTAACTCTATTGTCATTAAGCATACTGAATATCTATATTCGCAAATATCGCATATTAAATCCGGCAGTTTTAAAGTCAGTATCGGCGAATATATCAAACCTGAGCAGCTAATTGCCACTTGTGGTAATTCAGGTCGCTCACCATATCCTCATATCCATTTTCAACTGCAATCTACACCGTATGTCGGCTCCAAAACGCTGGATTATCCGCTAAGCAATTACTTTGCCAATACCGACGGCAAAATAGAATTTGTCAACTATAAGCAACCTGTCGTCAACCAATCGGTAAGCAATGCGCAGAATAATAAAATTTTAGTCAAGGCTTTTAAATTTGTTTCCGGTCAGGTTATAAAACTTAAAGTTACAGCTGGCGGTGAAACTTGTAACCAGGAAATAACGGTCTATACAGATATCAATAACAATAGTTATCTCTATTGTGAAAAAACTAAATCAACCGCATTTTTTGTCCGCACTGAAAATGAGTTTTATATTACCAAGTTTATCGGCGATAAAAAATCTGTTTTATTCTATTTAAGCCTGAGTATTTATAGAATTAATTTCTCAGTTTTTGATGAAATGACCATTACGGATGATATTCAGCTAAACCTGTTAAATTCAAAATTAAATTTATTGCTTCAGGATATTATTGCCCCATTTTATGTTTATTTGAGTTCAACCTTCAAAGCAACCTATTCAATAGATACTGCCGAGGTTTCACCGCAATATGCTAATTTATCAACAGTTGTCCGAGTGAATAAACGAAAGAAGTTTAAAAATTCTATTGTATTCAACCCACAAGGACTGGCAACGATAGAATGTATTGACGGGGATAAACGAATATTAATTGAATTTGAACAGTGAATATAACCGGCTTTGCCGGAACTTAAAAGTAGCCTGCTTTTTGAGCATATAATATGCAGGCTAAAGCGTACTCCCCGGGTTGTTTAATACTAAAATTTAAGCTCTCTCGTTTGTAGTTCCCACTTCAGTGGGCGCCTTTTAGCATCTTCAGATGCGTTACTAATCCCCGAGGGGATTAGCAGGCTCGCTAAAATTCGCAAAGACACTGCCTAAAGGCGGAACTACAAACAGGGATAAAACACATTAGAACTTTAGCATTGAACAGCCCTGGCCGTATTCCAATAAAAAATGATTCTGTTAATAATACCGTTTTGCAATCTAAAAGCTATTAAAGAGCTGCGCAGTTGAACTTAAATAGGCGCAGTAAACTAGCTAAAAGAATGCACTTGTGTATAAAAAAATATCCTGTGTCGTTTTGCGTATTTTGTTTGCTATTGCGTTTTTATAGAGTATATTGGGGTCGTTTGCGAAATATTCATAGTATTTCATAGTATTTCAATCTAATAGGAATTTGTATTTCCTAGTTGTATAAAAAGGAATGGGTTTCATGAAAACACCTGATATAATGACGATAGAAGAGGTAGCTGAATATCTCCGGGTCTCGGAACGGACGGTATATGATTGGGCGCACAAAGGGGATATTCCGTGCGGCAAGCTGGGCACAGCGTGGCGTTTTAAACGCCTTGATATTGAAAAATGGGTTGACAATCGGCTCTCTGCCGGCAGCGAAAAGAAAGATTTTACTCCGCTGTTTATGGATAGTGTGCTTAAACCTGAACATGTTATTGTTACTGACAAAACTGATAAGGCGGGGATTTTAAGTCAGATGATTAATCTGCTCGACGATGCGCCTGAAATCAAATCTAAACGTGACCTGGAACAGGGAATTTATCATCGGGAACAGTTGATGAGTACCGGTATTGGGATGGGGATTGCTATTCCGCACGTCAGACTTCGTTCAGTGCGCGATGTGGTGATGGCGGTTGCTTTGGTACATGACGGGGTTGATGGTTATGAAAGTATGGATGCTGAGCCGGTAAAATTACTCTTTATGATTATTGCCCGTGAAGATCAACACGGACAGCATCTGAAACTGTTATCGCAGATCAGTTCACGGCTTAAAGACGAAAAGTATCGTGAACAACTGATAGCTTGCAGCGATGCTGAACAGTTTTATCAACTGCTGACCGAGAGGGTGTAATAATGGAACAGTTTACTCCGGGGTTGTTATTTATTATTGGCTTGGGTGTCTTTGGAGGCATGCTCGGTGCGTGGTTTTTTCAGAAAATCAAATGCCCGCAGGTTATCGGTTATATCGCCATTGGGTTACTGCTAGGTGAAACAGGTTTTAAGTTTATTCGACAGGTTGATATTGTAAATCTAAAAATGTTTAATCTATTCGCGCTGGGCATAATTGGTTTTTTGGTCGGTGGAGAACTTAAAATTGCCATCTTTAAGAAGTATGCCAAACAATTTACGGCAATTTTACTTGGCGAAGGGGTACTGGCATTTTTATTGGTCGGCGGCAGCTCATTTTTTATCGTTCACTTAATTACTGGAAATTTTGCGGCATCATTGGCGGCTGGCGTTGTTTTTGGTGCAATTGCTTCGGCGACAGATCCAGCTTCGACGATTGATGTATTATGGGAATATCGTTCAAAAGGCACCATGACCTCTGCGGTTATCGCGATTGTCGCGCTGGACGATGTATTGGCAATGACGCTCTATGGGCTGGGGACTAGTGCAGCACAACTGTTGGTTTCAAAATCGGGCTCTCTGGGGACGGCGTTAGGTCATATTTCAATTGAACTTTTCGGCGCTTTGGCTATGGGGGCGGTTGCCTCCCTAATTTTGACCGCATTTTTACGTTGGGTCCCGCAAGCTGAACGTGGTGCAGCAATGTCGATTGGGATAATTTTACTGTTAATCAGTCTTGCTGCCTATTATGGAATGGATGTGATTCTGGCATCAATGATGTTGGGTTTTATGCTCAGTAATCTTGCTCCACGGCGTAGTGAAGAGCTCTTTAAGTTGATGCGTAATTTTTCAGTACCGATTTATGTCCTGTTTTTTGTTTTGGTCGGGGCCCGACTGGCGATTGGCAGTATGCCGGTTTGGCTGTGGGGACTGGTTGCCGTCTATGTGGTCGGGCGTAGTGCAGGTAAAATGCTTGGTGCTTATCTGGGAGCTAAAGTTACCGGTAGTGAGCCGGTGATTCGTAAATATTTAGGCATGAGCTTGTTTGCACAAGGTGGCGTTGCTATAGGTCTGTCGATTATGGCAGCGGAACATCTTGGCAATGTAACGATTACCGAATCAATGTCATTAGGTGAAATGATTATTTTTGTTGTCACCTCAACGACATTATGTGTTCAGGTAATAGGTCCACCGATGGTAAAACTGGCGATAAAACTGGCAGGAGAAGCAGGGAAAGATATTACTGAAGCAGATGTCATGGCAACCATGCTAGTTTCTGATGTTGTTGATGATAAATTAATTACAATTACAGAAGGCGATTCAATCAGCAAGGCAGTGAAATTTTTCACTGAACATGATATGTTAATATGTCCAGTGCTTGACAGTGAAAAGAGACTTAGCGGGGTCTTGACTTTTGACGCATTAAAAGATGTGTTGATTGACCGCAATACTTGGGATTGGCTACTGGTGGCGGATATTATGAAGAGTGCTGATGATTGTTCGACAGGTAATGATTCACTGAAAACAGTTTATGAGCGTATGCAGCGGCTAAAAATTGACCAGATGCCGGTACTCGCCGGGGATAAAAATAGGCAGGTGCTCGGGATTCTTGATATTAGAAAAATTAGAACCAGAGTTCACGCTGAAATGCTGAATCGAGGCATCTCGCTCGAAGAAGGCGTAACTGCTTAAGACAAAGCTGTTTAGTATTCGGAAGACTAAAAGACCCAATTAAACCCGCGATAAAGGAAAAACTATTAGAATGAAAATTATTTATTCACCTAATGGGAAATTGTATTTTAGCCGCGAATACGCGAATGAAAAATTCAGAGGTTATAATATTACATATAAAGGCTTTCTCTCGATAATATTGAATGTGATTTAAATTAACCAGGAGGAAATATGAGAGCGCCAAGCGAAGCTGGTGCAAATAAGTTGGATAATCCAACCTAGGTAAAGCCTAACCAGCAGCCTAGAACTGAACCTCGTGCATAGTAGCGGTAACAAACTATGTGAAGCCGAGGT
>JAKIUY010000122.1 GCA_021647315.1 Victivallaceae bacterium | reverse complement strand
GGAACCTCTCTTGATTTTATATCAAAAAGCGCAATAAAAAAGGGGGAAGACGGTTTTTCTCTGTTTTTTATTGATTTTAAGTAAGAAAATAGGTCTGTAACCATAGGTAAGGGTTGACAGTACCATAGCAAATATAAGGAACATAACAATGATTAAAAAGAGTAATTATCAAATCGAATGTGGAGCTGATGGCAATTTTAATCTGTTTAACGCTACAGGTGAAATGCTGTTTCTAAAGAACAATGGTATTCCGTTTCTGCCGGTAACCAATCTGGCGGTAATCTGGGGTGAGCCTGAAATGTCAGTCAGTGCTGATAAAATTGTCTATCAGCTGGCAGATAACAGTCTCTACGAAAATCCGCAGACAGTCCTTGAACTGCATGATGACCATATTGAGTTCTATTTCAAGGCAAAAGTAAAACAACGGATGGCGTTGAATAAATGGTATCTGATTCAGAAAGATTCAGAGATCAATGCTCTGGAGTGTCTGGATTTCCGTTCGCATATTGACTCACCAGCCGCCTATCAGGTGCATCAGACTGTACTCGGTCGGCGTAAACTCGGCACCGTCGGGCTGGATGCCAACACCGAAGATGGCGATTTGATGTTCGCCCCGCATCCAATGCTCTTTATTTTTCGGCAGCTGGCTGACAGCATGGTTATTGCCCCGATGGAGCTGGTCGCCGCCGAAAGCTGTCATGTCAGCATGATTAAAGGCTCGACTATTATTACCGACTATCATATTGAAATCGGTCGTAATCTCTATTGGCTGGAAGCAGGCGAAGAACTTGAATCACCGCATTTCATGATTAACCTGACCCATGATAAAGATGTTTATGAAGCATTGACCTCATATACCGACATTCTAGTTAAAACGGGAAAAGTGATCCCGAAACAGCCGGAAGATGTTCCCACCTGGGCACTCAGTCCAATGTGGTGCAGTTGGGGAGACCAACACACTATTCTTGACAGTGCTGAAGTTATTCATCTCGCCACCTCGGCTGAAGCGCGGGCCAATGCCTGTGATAATATTACCGAACAGATGATTAATCATGTGGTTAAGGTCATTGAGGAACAGGAACTGCCGATACGCACGCTGATTCTGGATGATAAATGGTATACCCATCAGGGCGATATGCATGTCGATACCAGTAAATTCCCCGATTTCCGCAGCATGATTGATAAATTGCATGCCAAAGGGTTCAAGGTTATGGCATGGGCCAGCCTCTATCAGTTTGAATACTGCTCGGAGACCTATAAAAATCATCCTGAATGGTTTATTCTGCACCATTACCACCGCAATCTCGGTAATCCATCAAAAGATCTGCTCTGTATTGACTATTCAAATCCGGCAATTGTTGAAGAATATCTAGGTGAGATGATGGAACGCCTACTCTCCGACAAACCGGGCTGTTACAACCTTGACGGCATTAAATTCGACTGGCCGTTTTTGCTGCCGCACGACTATCCATTTGCGGATCGCAACTGGGTCGGCAAAGAAAAAACCATCTATAACACCCAGAAACTGGTCTATGATTATGCAAAACGTGCCAAAGCAGATTGTCTGATTATCGGTGTCTCACCGCACCCGTTCTTCAACGATACCCAGGATGTTATCCGTACCTATGATGTATCGACCTTTGACCTGACCATTCATACCGAACGGGCCAAATATATCAAGGCGATTGCACCGGGAATGATTCCGGCACTGGATGAACATGTTTTCCATCAGAACTTTTTCAGCTACATGGAACAGGCCGCAGAACTGGGTATTCCGATGATCTACAACATCCTCCGTTTCAACGGTGACGGTCATGTTTATACCGCCGATGATTATGTCAAGCTGAAAGATATTCTGGATCGCTATTGTGAAAAAACACCAAGGTTGAAAAATTATATAGCAAGTTTGTAACTATTGCGAAAAACTCAAAGTTACTTTTGTTGCGAACCCCAAGTTAATTTGACAAATGAGCATCAGCCATTTATTGTATAATTCTATCTGGAACTCACACGAAAGGGTGACTGATTTAGTAGCTTGCATTCTCCAAACGCAAAAAGCAAACGTTATTCAACCTTAAAAGCTGGAGTTGTTTGTCTGCATTTGATAAACCGGAACCCTGTTCGAACAGCGTCTATCGGAGATTCATTAACGATTTGAGGAAGCCGTAATGCAAAGATTCATAGGCGAAAAACTACCTCCAAAGGTAATTTCATCAATGAGCTTGAAAGTAAAACTGCCATTAGGCAAAGAGATTACAAAAATAAAACACAAGCTAAAGCAAGCCATCAATATTAAGGCGGGCTTTGCCAGCAACCCAAAAGGAGTTTCTCGCGCGCACAGACGATGGCGCATTATGCGCGAGGTTTATACACGTTTTTATTATAGAAGTTTAAAACAAAGGTACTAAAAAATAATCCGGACTAATATCCGAAGGAAAACAAATAATGAATAATAAAAATGAATGGTTTAATAATGCACGTTTCGGGATGTTTATTCACTGGGGAATATACTCTATTCCAGCTCAGGGTGAATGGGTCAGATATCATAATGATATCTCAATTGAGGATTATGACAAATATGCGGAACAGTTTAATCCAGTCGATTTCGATCCGGCAGAGTGGGCCGACATCGCCTGGGACGCTGGGATGCGTTATGTGGTTTTTACCACCAAACATCATGATGGCTTCTGCATGTATGACAGCAAACATACCGACTTTAAAATTACCAACACCCCGTATGGTAAAGATATTACTGCGGAACTGGTTGTGGCATTCCGCGCTAAAGGTCTAAAAATTGGCTTTTATCACAGTCTGGTTGACTGGCGTCATCCACATTATATCCCGGACGGCGAGCATCCAGACGGTAAAAACGGTCAGACCGAATTCCTGGATCGTGATTTGACGATCTATCGTGACTATCTCTACAAACAGGTGGAACAGCTCCTGACTGACTACGGTAAAATTGATCTACTTTTTTTTGACTATACCTCGAAATATAAAGAATCGTCAGAGTGGCAGGCGGAAAGACTGTTGGAACTGATCTATTCACTGCAACCGGAAATATTGGTCAATGACCGGCTCTCTTATGATAAAACACCGGTATTTTATGGCGATTACTGTACCCCGGAAATTTCTCTGCCAAATCAGCAACCGGTCATTGACGGTAAAGCCGTTGACTGGGAAACCTGCATGACGCTGAATAACAACTGGGGCTACAATGCTACCGATCAGGCTTTTAAGGATCCGAATACCGTTATCCGTTCAGTCATTCACTGCGCTAGCATGAACGGCAATCTCCTGCTCAATGTCGGACCAGATGCCATGGGTAAAATTCCGGCTGAAACCGTTGAAATCCTCGCAGAAGTCGGGGAGTGGTTTGATAAATACGAGCAGACTATTTACAACACGCATGCTACAAAATGGACTCCGCCGGTGGGCTGTTATTACACCGCCGCGGATGAAAAAACTCTATATCTGCATTTGGTCAATCCCCTAATGGGTGATCTGATTCTGCCGCAGCTCAATGATAAAGTTAAACGCATCACCGTACTGGCTGATGGTTCAGAAGTAACCTTAGTCACCTTCTGGGGTACTGAACTGCTGAAAGCTGATGAACTGCGCATTCGCCCACCAAAACATCTCTCAGCCGAAACCATCGATGTCCTGAAAATTGAGCTAAAATAACCCAAACAGTAATCGAGGAAGTTTTCAATAAAATCAAGGCTCTGAAAATTCAGGCAATTTTTATCAAAAAACAGCGGGTGTTTACTTGACAAAGTATATATTACAGACTTTATTTCTTTAATAAGGAATCATGTCGATATAAAAGACTGGCAACAGTATCAAGGTATTGAATATATTATTATGAGAATAACAGATAATCATAACGCAAAGTATACAATCTGGGCAAAGGAACAACAGGTGATGCCTTTACCTGTAATGACATTGCCATTTAAATTCTCTCCACGTAAATTTCAAACTTATAAGGAAATGAATGACTGGAAAAATGAGCTGATTATTAAAATTGCAAAGCATGGCGGAGTAAAGTGGAACAAATAATAGAGCTTTTCAATAAAAATAACATCAAATATATGGTCATTGGCGGTCAGGCTATTCGGCTGATGGGAATGCCACGCTATTCCATGGACTGGGATATTTATATTCCAGGTAAAGATATTGAAAACATCAATAAGATAAATGAATTATTGAGCAATATTCTACTGACACTACAAGCATATTAAGGATAATTATTCATTTTAAACTTGAAAAAATGGGATAATTTTTTTAATAAAAGGGGATAAAACATATAATTTTAGGTTAAAATTATATGATATGGAAATCAAAGCGCTTATGAAGTAAAATACTCACAAAAAATGTTTAATGTGAATAAATATCTCTTTTAAAAAACATAACCGAACATACCCGAACATACCCCTTAAATTAATTCATTTTGGTAATGTCTATAATCTAGATTTTTAGGACAATTACAATATTGGGCTCACAAACAATAACTTGTGATTTTTGCGAGTCCTCACCCTGGAGCAAATATGCCAAAGAATAGAATAGAATATGACTGCGATACTTTTAATTATTGGTGCAGTGAAACAGATTACAATAATCGTGATAAAACATTTGGCCGATTCGTTGACGACGGTCGTGGGTATCGGATTGAAGATCCCAGTACCCCGCGTCCATGGCTTAACTATTTTTCCAATGCCAAATTCGGCTCCGTAATTTCCAATCGCGGGCTTGGTTTTACCTGGTATAAAAGCACCCTGCTTCGCATCACCAAGTATGACCATCCCATTGATTACCTGCCGCGCGATTTCCAGGATGGACGTGAAATTATTGTCACTGATCTGACCAACGGTGAACAGGTTAATGTTTTACGTTCTGCCGATAATCTAATATGTACACATTACCCCGGCCACAGCATCATTAGTGCGACAGTTATGGGAATTGAGTTTGAATTTACCCTGTTTGTTCCCATTGATGATCCCTGTGAAATATGGCAGCTGAAAATCAGCAATCCAACAAACAATGAACGGGAACTGAAAGTCTCTTTTCAGCAAACGTGGACTCTATCCAGATTCGGCATACATACCGCGGAAGAGGGAATCCCATATATCTCAACGCCAGGCGAACGGTTGACGGTGAACAGTGAAGCACAGGGCTGTTACTGCAGTACAGACAACCCCGACCTGCCCTACGCAATGTATGGATTCTTTCAAAGTCCGCAAGCGGTTAAAAGTAAAATCAGGCCATTGAATGAAATTCGCCCGGATGGTCGTGAATTTGTTTTTCAACACTGTGAACTGAAAAGTGACATCATAAAGCTGACTGACGAAACCGTTATATTCAATCTCGTCGCAGGCGTCGAAACTGAAGCCACTGCGGCTGATCAGTTAAAAACAAAATATGCAACTGCTACAATATTCAATGATGAATTCAACAAAATTCAGCAAAAATGGGACAACACAGTCAACTCCCCGGCGTGTAAAATCCCGGATAAACCGCTCCAGTATTTTCTTAATTTCTGGTTCAAAAATCAACTTGAACTGGTCTTTAATTTTGTCCGTTCAGGCCAGAAAGGCTACCGCGATACGATCCAGGACGCCTGGGGCGAAACCATGCTCGACACCGCTACCAGCACCGAGCGGTTAGTTGAAATTTTATCCCATCAATACAGTGACGGCACTGCCCCACGACAGTATTCATGTTTTAACGATGGGGAACATGATACCAGACGTTTTATGGATTCGCCGGTCTGGCTAGCCAGAACATTGATTGATCTGGTTAAGGAATCAGGTGACTTGACACTGCTCGAACAGCAAGTCCCGTTTCTGGATAGCGGAACCGCATCAATTGATGAACATGTCTGGCGTGCCCTAGATTATCTCTATCGAAACCGTGGTCAACATGGTATGTGTCTGACTGGAGATGGCGACTGGAATGATGCCCTTGAAGGCATCAGTAAAGATGGCGACGCCGTCTCTGTCTGGCTGACTATTGCCATGTATGATGCCATCAACCTGATGGTTGAGTTGTATGATTATTGTGGCAATGATAAACGTGCCGCTATACTCAAACAACGGGCGGCTGAAATCAAAGATTTGGTCAACCGTAATGCCTGGGATGGAGAATGGTACTACTATGGTTTTACCGGCACCGGCAAACCAATCGGGTCAAAAGAGAACAAAGAAGGCAGAATTCATCTCAATGCCCAGACCTGGGCAATTTTTGCCGGAATTGCGGATAAAAAGCGTGCCGCTACCGCCCTGAAAGCTGTTGATAAAATATTAGGAACTGAATTGGGCCCAATGCTGCTCGCGCCACCTTATGTTGATGAAGGAGATGAAGTCGGTCGAATTGCCAACCTGGAACCCGGCACCTTTGAAAATGGCTCGATTTATCAGCATGCTGTGGCATTTTATATCTATGCCTGCATTGCCAACGGCAATAGCAAAAAAGCCTATCAGACTATGATTAATCTATTACCGACCAATCCTGAAAACTTTGATTGTCGTCGCAGTTCCGAACCATATTGTACCGGAAATTATTATTGTGGCGCGAATCATCCACGTTTAGGTCAGAACTTCTTCACCTGGTTTACCGGTAATGCCGCCTGGCTGATCAGAATCGGGTTTGACTTAATGCTCGGCGTAAAGACCGGTTTTAACGGTCTTGAAATCAATCCCCAAGTACCCGAAGCATGGGATAACTACAGCGTAACCAGAAACTATCGCGGCTGCATCTATAATATCTCATTCACCAGACAGGCAAATGATAATAGTCTACGTTTAGTTGTCGACGGCAAAGAGCTGACCGGCAATATCATTCCTATCAGCAATAACCGTGAATGCCAGGTTCAGTGTTGGTTTTGAGAACAAAACCGGCTTTGCCGGAACTTTTCAGACAGGATTGACAAGATCTTTTTTACTTTATCCTGTCAAAATACAATTTCCTTCGGGTAAATTTTAGTCAGAACGTTATGGTCATATACTATTTTTCATGTCCACTGTTTGTTCTTTGTGATTCATCCAATTTCCTCAGAACGTTGAGCACAGATGCACCGCGTTAGCGGGTTACCTGATGCGATTCTCATTTTTAAAATCCCGTAGGGATGGTTTAACCGTAGCCACGGGTGCAACCCGTGGTTCACCATTACCCATACAATTACCGTGCCGTAGGTACGGCTCAAAAGAATACCATCATAACCAGTTAATTACAAATAATCTTTTGATTCGCACTGGACTTTAGACATTTTTTGCATTTGACCAATCTGCCCCTAGAGCTTGGCATCGCTATCGGTAAAAATGGGATAATTATCCATTTAAAATTTGAATAAGTGGAATAATTGTTTATTTTATTTTTTTAGCAAAAATTTTGGAGATGATGATGACAAAAATTTTAATGCTTTTTGATACTGAAGATTTTTTATCGCCTCAAACGCCTGACATGCAGCTCTGGTGGGCTCAAGAGGTAACTTCTCGGGGAATTACCGCCTCTTTTCAGATGGTAGGTGAAATGACCCGTAAACTGGTGCGTGAAGGTCGTCAGGATGTCATTGACGCAATAAAACAACATGATATAGGCTATCACACCAATTTCCATTCAATACATCCGACCCATCCCGAGGGGACTGAACAGCTGTCGCTACCGGAAGCGGTAGCCTGGGTCAAAGGACGTGAAATCCAGGGGATTAAAGATGTTCACGATGTATTCAAAAAACCGCTGCTCAGTTATACCTCCCCCGGCATCTCCTGGACTCCGGCGACACTTTTAGCCAACGCCGCCTGCGGAATAGAGCTGGCTTTCTGTGTTAATAATTACAAGCACACCTATAAACCATTCTGGTATTGCGGCAACCTGATCGTTCAATACGGGGTGGGTTTTGAGAGTGCTTATGGCGAATATAATACAGATTTTTTCAAACAGCGTTTTGAGGAAGTCCTGGACAAAGCAAAAAAAGAGGAAGATGCCGTATTTGCATTATATACTCATCCTGGACGCTTGGCGACCGCAAATCATTGGGATATTGCCTATGCAAGAGGTAAAAATCCGCCCATTCATGCAGCAACCCCGCCGCCACTCTGGGAACCAGGTGCTTTAGAGCAACATAAATCCAGAGTTCGTAAGCTGCTTGATTGGCTGCAGGGACGTTCTGATATTGAATTCAGTTCCGTCAGCCAAATTTCAGCCGCCTACAAAAGCCGACCTAAAAAAGATCTGCCCGCACTGCTTGACCAGTGTGGTTTGCAAGCAGGCCAAGAAGGTCATTTACCATTGAAACCACGTTCAAGTGCCGATGATTTTTATGGTGAGAGCATGGAATACCATTATAAATGGGTTCCGCACATTGATGGTTTTAATCCGACAAAAATATTTAAACAGGCTGAAAAGTTAGCCTGGACAACCCAACAAGCATAATCAGGTGGTACCTGAAAGCAGTTACTGCCGAAAACTCCAGGGCTATAATGGAAACATTGCCGTGTAATTCAGCAGCTGATTTTTTCTGTGTCAATGCCGGTGCCGCACTCTATATCTCAGGATTAATTGACAGCTATGTGGCGGGAACGGAACAGGCAAAAAATGCCATGGCAAATGGCAAAGCAAATAAAAAACTACAACAACTATTAGCCGTACAAGGCAGCTAATAACCAGGGCTGTTTAATGCTAAATCTACAATTCCACTAACCTTTTGATTATGAAACTATTACAGTTCATGATTTTATAATCCCGTAGGGATTTTTCTTACAATGACATCTCAATTTTCTTTAGCATTAAACAGCCCTGCGAATAACAGCTAAGCAGTGCTTATAAACCATAGCGAATCGCGGTAACATAGATATTGAAGCAAAAAGCAATAAAGTAGAGGATGCAGGCTGTCCAGAGAATTATTGCTGCATAACGTCGCAAATAGATTACCACCACCATGCCGATCGTGACCTGACTTATTTTGCCGACAATCGGCCCCCAGATAATACCGAGGTGAATTGAGAGCATTCTAATGTAGGGATGAATTTCAATACGGGTGCCAGCCAAACTCATAAAATGATGGGTTGAAATTGCATCCAATGCCGCCGTAATAATCAAGCAGTATATCGGGAACCGGAAATCAATAAAGAAGTTCTGCCAATTTTGTCTGAATTGACGTTTAATCATCTTTAGTTGAATGAGATGTTTGCGATTGTAGATTTCCATAGTTTACCTTTTTAAAACGGACACAACGGACAAAGAGGGTGACTCATCTTTTGTAGCCATTTCTTTTATCTGTTCTGGTTTTGTACTTGTCGCGCTATCTTCACTACCCCCACCGATATTCTGGTAACCACTGCGTGCTGCTTGAACCATTTGATCAAAATGACGATCTCTTCTAGGAACATAGCGTTCACAAAACCGACAGGTAAAGTCATAACACAACTCCGCGACCTGATATGCCTTTAGCTTTCGGAAGCCACCATGAGCACCATAAATCTGTTTCGCAGCCGCTGACGGCAACGCGCTTTGACCGTTATTGTTGTTCATACTCGTCCTCCTATCCCTGTGTAGTTTCCCTTTTTTCGTCCGTTTCGTCCGTTTCGTCCGTTTCGTCCGTTTCGTCCGTTTCGTCCGTTTCGTCCGTTTCGTCCGTTTCGTCCGTTTCGTCCGTAGCCCCAATAAAATACATATAACATCTCAAAGCACAATATTCAAGTTGATTCCTCTATCTCATATTTTGTAAAAAAAAGCTCCAGAGATAGATATTTCTATCTCTGGAGCTACTGTTTTTTTATTAAACCTTAGTCCAGGTCAATAATTTCATCAAGTACTTTAAGTGCCTTGTCATACTCTTTTTCATCTTTGTAAATATCCTTGATTTTAAACAGGATAGCCCGACAAACTACCTTCTGAGATTTATATTTTTTCAATAGTTTACGTAACCTAGGAATAGCCGCAGCTTTATTCCCTTTTTCTTTGTAAATATTGGCAATCGAATCAGCAGCCAGGAATACCGCTGTATCATCATCCTTGACCATCGTCATCCATTTATCTGACAATGTCAAATAATCTTTCATCAAATTCAGATACTGGGTAACAACCGCCAGCTGTTCAGTTTTGGCACTTGCCTTTCCGGCAAAAAGTGAACTGCCATTTAAAGCCATCAACACTACCATTACAGACATCATAACTATTTTTTTCATAATCATCACCTTGTTATTTATACCCAACACTGGGTAATTTTTAATTAACTTCAAATACTTGCGAGCAAATTACATGCTTAGAATTATATTATTTGAGTAAAAATTAAAGTCTTGTCTGGGCACCTCCTTCCACCAACTTAGCGGGTGGATTAAACGTTGGCACAAAATATTTCATATTTTCACCATCAGTACTCCATTTAATATTATTGACCGCACTTGATGCCATTGACATTGACCCAGGCATGGCAAGTGCCCTGCCCCAAATATCATTCGGCAAATCAGGCATAACAACCGCAACCTGCCAATTACCACGCTCCGAAATTTTTCTTCCTTCTCGTTTAGGCAACTTCGACAACAATGCCAACACTGTTACGGCAATAACAACCGCAGCGGCAACCTTCATAACAGTTAACAACCATCGAGAAAGTCGTGTAGATCTTCTGCCACCAACCCGTGTCCAGTCAAATTCCGCATTACAATTTAGAGCACTGTAGGTATCTCTTAATTGTTCAAGCTTTACCGACAGCAGTTCAGTCTCTAGTGCCAATTCACTGTCATCAGCAAATTCATGACTGAGAGCGACGCATTGATGTTCATCAAGCTCAAAACATTCATCAGGTTTACTGTTTTCTTTAATCTTCACGTTCATTCTCCCGATTGCTTATAAATATTTTCCTGAGACTGTTCAGAGCCCAGTGCAGATTACTCTTGACTGTTCCTTCACGGCATTTCAACACTAAGGCGGTTTCCTTAATACTTTTCCGTTCAAAAAACCTTAATGTAACAACTTCCCGTTGCTGTGGTGGCAGTCCACTCAATGCGGTTTCAAGTTCCGTAATCCGTAGTTCATGCTCACCGTTTTCATCGTGATCAGCGCAGGCAAGTTCAAGATGCAATATCGCACTTTTATGGTTACGGCGGCTCACTTCCCTGGTCACATTCAATGTCAATCGATAAAGATAGGTGGTAAAAGCCGCCTGCTCCTGCAGCTCTCTTGCGTTATAAAGGCGAACAAATACCTCTTGAACAACATCATCCGCCAGATTACAATTACCACAATATCCGACAGCCAGTCTGAAAACATAATCCCGATGACGCCGAAATAATATTCCAAACGCCTCATGGGAACTTTTTTTACGGCCCAGCAATGCCCAATCATCAAGTTGTTCAAATTTATTCATCATTCATGTTTTACCTATTAATGCACCAGTTAATAGAAAAGTTTAGTCCAAAATACTATTTTTTCAAAAAAAAATCAAAATTGACTGAGAGAAAAATCTCTAACATACTCAAAACACTTGAAAAATCTGACTTAACTTGTATTATACCCATAGTGGGTATACTGAACTGACAAGCATATAAAAATACAATATTATGAATAACATTCAATTCCAGGCACCAGAAGATGCCACTTTCGCATTAGCAGTAGCTGACTATAAAATGTTGCTGGATAATATTCCAGATGCAATAATTGCCCATGACTTCAACCGACGTATATACTATTTCAATCAAGCAGCCGAACAACTTACCGGCTATCGACTGGAAGAGGTACTCAATCGTGATTGCCACGAAATATTCGGTAGCGGACTTTGCGGAGTCGAATGTCTGTTCTGCTCTGCTGATGCTGCTTCAACCGACAATCACGATTGTCGTAGAACTCTCCAGTTGACTGACCGCAATGGGAAAAAACATTTGTGCGACATGACCATCAAAACCCTCTTCGACAGTGAAACTCCGATAGGAATCCTGGCAACTATTCGCAAATTGCAATCGGCCAGTAGACAGCTAGACCTGCGGCAAGATGAGGTTTTCCCCGGCATTATCGGTGCTTCAAATGAATTAGCTGAGGTTTTCAATTCAATCCGCGATGTTGCAACATCAAGCGCCTCCACCCTGATTTATGGTGAAAGCGGTACCGGCAAGGAGCTGGCAGCCCGGGCAATTCACAACCTGAGTCTGCGTAAAGATAAATTATTCGTCCCGATAAATTGCGGGGCCTTACCAGAAAACCTGTTGGAAAGTGAACTTTTCGGCCATGTCAAAGGTGCCTTTACCGGAGCAATAAGAGATAAAAAAGGCAGATTTGAACTGGCCGATGGCGGAACGATCTTTCTTGATGAAATCGGCGATATATCATTAGCGATGCAGGTTAAATTATTGAGAGTACTCCAGGAAGGAACATTTGAACGGCTGGGTGCTGAAACCACGATAAAAGTTGATGTCAGAGTTATCAGCGCAACTAATAAAAATCTGGGAACAGAGATCAAGTCTGGACGTTTCAGAGAAGATCTCTATTATCGCCTCGGTGTTGTACCGCTCACCCTGCCTCCGTTACGCCAACGCGATAGCGATGTCCTGATGCTGGCAGAGTATTTCATAAAAAATGTCACAAGAGGCGACAACCGGGGAACCGTCACCCTCTCCAACGAAGTAACTGCTATTTTTCTTCATTATAACTGGCCGGGCAATATCCGTGAACTGCAAAACTGGATCCAATACGCATTACTGAAATGTAAAGGCAACCAGATTGAATCTGAACACCTGCCTGAATCCAGCCGCAATGTGATAAAAATAACCATGGAACAATCTCCGTCAAGCAAAAAACAGCGACGGCGTAAACTCGATATAATTAGAGTACAACAGGCTCTTACAGAAACCGATGGCAATAAGGTCAAGGCTGCAAAACTGTTAAATATCGGGCGTGCCACCCTGTATCGCTTTATGGACGATATGAAAATGTAATTTGCATTTTATCAATCTGCGATGTAAGTTTTAACAAAGATAAATATAACTAGGTATAATTATGAATAAACGTAGCGCAACAATTACCAGAACCACTAAAGAAACCGACATTACTGTAAGCATTAATTTGGACGGCAACGGTAAAAGTGATATTTCTACCGGCATCCCATTCATTGACCACATGCTCGAACTTTTTGCTAAACACGGTTTTTTCGACCTTGAAGTAAAAGCCGTCGGGGACATTGAAATTGACTATCACCACACCATCGAAGACCTCGGTCTGACGCTGGGAGAAGCCATCAGTAAATCCCTGGGCAATAAAGCCGGCATCCGCCGTTACGGTTCATGCCTGTTGCCCATGGATGAAACGCTTGCTCAGGTTGCGCTGGATCTCTCCGGACGCCCTTTTCTTGTCTATGACCTGGTGCCGCCAGTCGACCGTATCAAAGATATCGATACTGCGCTGTTTCATGAATTTTTCCAGGCTCTGGCAGTAAAAACCGGCATGAACCTGCATATAACACTGGAAAAAGGACGCGAAATCCACCATGTTTTTGAAGCAGTATTCAAGGCTCTGGCTAAAGCGCTGGATATGGCAGTAACCATCGACCCACGAGTCAAAGGTGTACTGTCAACCAAAGGCAGCCTTTAGTTAATGGTTAATGGTTAATGGCTAATGGTTAATTCGTAATTTAAAATGAATATTGCATGTAGAATAATTGTTAAAGGTCGGGTTACCGAGGTTGGGTTCCGTTGGTACACGGTGGACTATGTCCGACAATTCCCGTCACTTACCGGCTATGTCCGCAATATCTGTCATGGACAGGTTGAAGTGCTGATCCAGGGGCCACAAAACTATGTCAACCAGGTGCGTCAATGGCTTAAACAGGGACCGTCTCACGCCAGAGTTGACAGCTATCAGGAAACTTCTGAACCAGTAAATGAAAGCATCACCAGTTTCGAGATCATGTGATATTAGATGAATATATTTCATGCACCGTTGATGTTATCTCGTATCTGGAGAAAGATATACTTCAGCCGGATGAAACCTTTGCTTTTCTGAAATCTTGAAACTTTAAAGAAAGCAAGTCTTCGCGTTCTTTGATAAGCTCAATATCATCAGTGTGTAAGACCTTACAAATAGCCTTTTTAAA
>JAKIUY010000121.1 GCA_021647315.1 Victivallaceae bacterium | reverse complement strand
CGGTAATATTTTTCTTTGCATTCTTGACATTAAAATATCCTCTGTCTAGTAGTCATGAAACAATTACTTTGTTTTACCTGAATATATCATCTGATTTTATTAAATCAAATAAAAAGGCTATTTTATTCAATTTAAGATAAAAATAAGCATTATTGAGAAATTAAGCCATTGATTATAAGCGTACTTACGACGAACGTCCCTAAGTTATCTTATTGAGAAATTAAGCCATTGATTATAAGCGTACTTACGACGAACGTCCCTAAGTTATCACTAAGTTATCACTAAGTTATCACTAAGTTATCACTCCTAAGTTACTCTAAGTTACTGTCCCTAAGTTACTGCCTAAGTTATATCTAAGTTATACTCTAAAAAAGAAAAAATTGCCTTAAGAATTTTAAATCCAATATTTTGACTAAAAAAAAGGTTGTAAGTCTAAATAAAGCGGATTTTAAAATTATTTTCCAATAAAAAATGACTGAGGTCAATTTATGGGTTACCGTAGTTTGATTTTGCTTGTTTGGGGACTTATGCATAACGCTAATTGCAAAATACTCGATTTTCACTGTTTTTACGATGAGCTCTGATTACCAGTGGATTGTAGCTTTACCGACTCGCTTTGGAATATAAGGGTCTTCATATGATTTTCTAAAAAAAAGTTCCTCGTTTATTGAAATAATTCTGATGATTCTCTGGAATATTCGGTAAGGGTACATAATCAGACTTGACAACAGAATCTCAAAATCCTCAGCCTGCTTGTCGGAGTAGAACATTTGAACGCATATAATTAGTAAATTTGCAATAGAATAGGCAATAAATGTCAATCCAATTATTAACGGGGCATAAACAGGAGTCAAAAAGAACGCACCGATAAAATATATGAAAAAAGTGTAACAGAGAAAAATTCTAAAATAGAGTACATCCAGAATAGCCAGCATATTGGTAAAAGAGAATGAACTTGACCCTGGAATTGCCATATCCAGATGTTTTCTCATTTTATAGCGCACCATACCGCGATTCCAGCGTCGTCGCTGCTTCCACCAGCCATGCCAGGTTTCAGGAACATCGGTGTAGCAGATTGACTTGGGGGCAAACTTAATTTTATAACCGATTTTTCTTATTTTTATAGTTAGATCTCCATCTTCACCCGGTCCGACATCCCAACCGCCGACCGCCTCGACGGCAGAGCGGCGGAATGCACTGAATGCGCCGGAACAGATGGCTAAAGTACCAATCCATGAAGTAAACCGGCGTCCGAGAGAAATTGAATGGAGGTAATCGGCGGCTTGAAATCTGGTAATCAGATTTACCCGCCAGTTTCTGACTCTGATATCGCCTGCCACCCCGCCTACCCGGGGATCGTAGAACGGCTTGACTATTTCGCTGAGGGCATTTTCATCATAACCGGAATCGGAATCGACGATAATGATAATATCACCTTTGATTGCAATCTTAAGTCCCATGTTGGCGGCTGAACTTTTCCCACCGGCCATCTGCCTTCTGTACAGCCTTACTTTCGGATGGGTGATAAACTCTTTAATCGCATCCCAGGTATTATCTGTTGAGCCGTCATCAATTACTATAATTTCAAAATTTTCATACTTTTGCTTCAACAGTGAACGGATTGCTGCAGGCATGCAGTGAGCCTCATTTTTTCCCGGGCAGATAATTGAAATAAACGGGGCATTCGGACCATTGGCAAATATTTCCTGCTCTATAGCAGAACGATTTTCTTTTTTAAAGATGATCAGTCGCAGTTCTTTGTAAAAATCCCAGAGGGACATAACAATTTTTGAAAGAATATAACGGGGGCCGTCTATAATCAGAAAAGAGGCGTATATTTCCAGCAAATGATACCTGTTCATACTGGATAAAATCGCCAAACACCAGTCAAAATAATCAAATAAATTTTTTATCAAAAATTCCATTAAAAATCATTCCAGTCGCAGCTTGTCAGTGGGTTTTATTCTCATCAATATTTCCAATAGCATAGGCATTACCGCCGTGCTCAAGTACATTTTTCATGACCTTGGCCGTTTGTGCAAACATCCATGATGCCTTGACGTCCTGCCCCCATGCAATAATCCCTATACTCAATGTTGTTTTTGTCACTGACCCGGAAAAAGCTGTATTAGCGATATCATCGAGAAGTCTTTTTGCAAGAATTTCAGTTCCATCGATATCTGTGTGGGGAAGCACCGCATACAAAGTTAAATTACTGTCATACGTAATATAGTCGGTCAAACGTAGCAATGCTCTGATTTTCTCAGTCAACGCGACAATAAAACTGTGTTCAATACTTTGTTTGATATCATCATTCAACGCTGCTATGGCATCAGGATAAATAGCCATAACAATCTGGGTGAAGCCATAGCGGTTGGCAACTCTGCCAAGTTCATCTGCCAGTACAATTAAATTATTTATTTTGGAGAAATTATTTTCATTTTCAATCAGCCCATCCGGCTTTGTCTCTAAAAAATGTCCAATATCGCCACTGTCTGCAGCCAGTTTTCCCAGTGAAGTTATTCTATAGGATTTTATATCCGCTATTATACACTCGCCGGGATCGCAGTTTTTATCACAAACGATACAGCGGCCAAGTGTCAATGGCTCAGAGCCTGACCAGTTGCATGCCAGACATTTGAAAATTTCAGACGGCTTTTCATAGTCCTTGCCGACACTGAGCAATCGGTATGAACACTTGGGACAATTCAATGTACTATTATTTTGTGCACTAAACTCATTTTCCGAGCCAACATAACCACATCTGAAATGGTGAATTAGCTCCACTACTTCAAGATTGGTCGAATGACATTTAGGACAGGCATCGCGAAAACAGATATTATGAGCTTTGCAATGCGGACACAAAAGTAGACGATCGTAGAATTTCCCCTCAATCAAACCGCGTTCTTCCAGTTCACACAAAATGGAAAAAGCCAATTCATGCATTTCGCCGAGAACATTTTTAAGCTTTTTATAGGAAAAGGCCTCCAATGCATTCGGATCCGGCTCCGGTGACAGCAATGCCGTTGCCGGCAGACTATTGATGGTTTTCAATATCGCTATTTTTAAATCAGTATAATGTTTTATATCGTTTTGAATAATATTTTCCTCCCGCTATCCGTTAAAAAATAATTTCAAAATGAGTACCGAACGGACCATTAAAATCAGTATTGAGTTTAATCAGCAGCCTGACTCCATCAACACGCTCAGTTTCATACGCTTCGAGAAAATCAGCCGGAATTCTACTATTGAATGGTGCGATATAAATAACGGTTCCAGTTAAAGTTCCAGTGCCGTAAACCGGCTTCAATTTTACCTTTTTACCAATTTTGACGTGTTTATACCATTTCTCTTTTATATACGACTCCACTGTATCTTTAGATCCATTAATTATTGAGATAATTGCCTCACCAGCCTGCACCCCCCCATGATCGTTTTTAAATACGGATACGACAATGCCATCGACCGGGGATTTCAGGTAGGAGTTGTCCATTGCGGCATCTACAACCTTTAATGCAGCCCGAGCTTCAAAAACAAACGCCTTCACTGGTCTCATAATTTCATTTATAGGAACATTTATATCCTTTTCGTTATATTCACGGTATCTTTTTACCGCTGATTCGAAACGTTTTTCGTCGGCCGCGACCACTTTTTTATAGTTGTAGATTTCTTTTTCCAATGCATTATAAATAGTTTGAATTTCATCAAGTTTAGCCTGGGCTACGACATCGCGTTTAACCAGTTTCAGTCGCCGGTTCAACTCTATTGCTGCGCCTTTGAGCTTTTCTATCGCCGATTCATATCTGGCCGAGTCCTCTTTTAAACTACTTCTGGCACTTTCAACATTAATTTCCCGGAAAGTCAGGTTATCATCAAGTTTCAGCCGCAATTCATCCTGTTTCAACTGAAGATTTCCAATCTGGGCCGGAACATTCTCCTCTGCCACCCTCAGTGCCTGAATCAGCCGATTTTTTCTAGCGATTAATTCGTTGGTATCCAGTTCAACCGTAACCTGATTAAGTTTTACCTTATCACCGCATTTTGCGAGAACCTTTTCAATCAGCGCACTACGCTTTGACGAAATAACATATCTGGTCACCTGCAATCTACCGATACCTCGCGGCATGAAATAGTAGCAATAGATAACTATCACTAATAATGTCATAATAACCGTAAAAATCGTTAAAGGCAGAACTCTTTTCAACAGGCTCTTTTTCTTTTTAGAATTCATCTCGGAAGAGATAACCTGAGATTTTATAGTTTTTTTTGCTGTTCTTATCTGCATGATTCTCCAGACGGTTCAATAACTGAATTAAAAGTGTGGCTATTGCTATCTTGCAACTATACGGTGTCAATAAACTTCGGAACCAGAGTATAACATGGTAGGCGCATTTTTTAATGTTGAATCGGTACAGAGGTGTGATTGAGTCAATCCTGCACTTTACTGCTTTTAAGATTGATATTCTATCATTTTCACAAGCGCCAGTTTGTTCAAAATAATTTAGCAAAATAATTTAGCAAAATAATTTAGCAAAATAATTTAGCAAAATAATTTAGCAAAATAATTTAGCAAAATAATTTAGTTTCTCCTAGAAAAGAACTTATCCATATTTTGTTATATTGCAAATATATTACGAGCCATATAGCTTTTTTGCCAATGAATTTATAGTTTATCTACTGCGGTAATATTGGATATTTTCACCTGCAGGCAGCTTTTGTATTTTTTTTTTGTATTTTTTTTAATACAGCAACTTTAAGCGGTGGAGCTAATCTCATTTATCAGTCCAAATAACTTTCTACGTCTACCTCATCTATCTGTTCAGTGAAAGATTTACAGTTACTGTGCGGTGATGAGGATAATAAACCTGTAGTTATTGTTGACGGTGGTATTGCAACACAGAAAAACCTTGAATTTCTCAGAACAAATGGCTTTGATTATATTGTGAACGGCAAACGTACTACCCGGAAAATTTTTGCGGAGGATTTTTATAAGAAAGATGCTTTTGAAAAAATAAGCGGGCGTGACGGGAAAATAAAAAAACATATTTATATTCGGAAACTGGAAAAAGATAATGAACATATTATTCTCTGCTGCAGTGAGGAACGTAAGAAAAAAGAGGATGACATCTGGAAAATATATATAACCTTGACCAAAGTTGAAGACGCTTTCAGACTGCTTAAAAGTGATCTTGGACTGCGACCGTTCTATCACCATACAGAAAATCGCTGCGAGGGGCATGTGTGGATTACGATTCTGGCGTATCACCTCTTGCGATGGATAGAATATACCATGAAATTTAACGTGCAGTTTTATAGTTTTGCTTTTCAGCTTGGTAAGTTTTTATAAGGTCAGTTTAACTGATTTTAACAATATTATAGGTAATAAATGCAATATAGGTTGCCAACAAAATGGCTCCTTCCCAGCGTACCAGTTTCCAGCCGGTACGCATAAACACTGCCAACATTAATCCGCAAGCGACCATAATTGGCATAATGACATTATTCATTTCAACGCCTATGGTTATCGGTGAAATTGTGGCACAGATTCCAATAATAAGGATAATGTTGAATATTGAACTGCCGATAATATTGCCCAGTGCCATGTCATGACGTTTTTTGATCACACTGGTAATGGTTACTGCCAGTTCCGGTACTGAAGTGCCGAATGCAACTACTGTTGCCGCAATTAATGCTTTACTCATACTCAATTTCTCTGCAGTCCAGATGGCGTTGTCAACCATGGTTTTCGCCCCTGCAACTATCAGTATTGTGCCGACTGCCATAAATATCCACGCCTGTAGACTGCTGTTGAATTTATTTTCACAATGTTCTTCACTGGGCAATTCATCTTTTAACACCTCACGGTTTTTAAATAGATAGACGAAGTAGGCGATAAGGAGTCCCAGCATAATTCCACCTTCAATCCGGCTGATGCCGTTATAGCCGTCAAGGTTGACGTGTCCGCAGAGCAGTAGCAGGATAAAAATACCCAGCATGAAAAATATATCACGTTTAACTAAGTTTTTCGGTGTGGATATCTGTTTCATCATGATGATTCCGGCCCCGAGCACCAGAGTGATATTGGTAATATTACTGCCGACAACCACACCGATAACAATATCTCCTTCGCTATTAAGCGAAGCATAGATATCAGTGGCCAGTTCAGGCATCGAGGTACCGATACTGACTAGGGTCAGCCCGATAATGATCTCCGGAATGTTGTATGAACGGGCAATCTGTGCAGCAGCTTCGACAAACCAGTCGCTGCCTTTGATCAGGATGACTAAGCCAACAATGAATAACAGTATATTTATTGTCATCATGTCGGTAGAAAATGAAATTAATTCCATCTGTTTATGTTCCTTGTTATTTTTTTGTCCTTTTGACACTAACGATTACACAACTAAAGTTATTTCGCTTCTCACCGAGATGCTGATACGACTAGTTCCGGCATCGCCGGTTATGTTCATCCAATAGGAAATTGTATTTTTGACAGGATAACAGGATAAAACAGGATAAAATAAAAAATCCTGTCAATCTTGTTCATCCTGTCTGAAAAAGTTCCGGCGCGGCCGGTTATGTTCATAAATAGAATTGCAGACGTATATCAACGACAATTATTATATTTTACTTCTTTAATATATTATACAAATGTGCAATAGCAATGAGATTTGTTAAGCATGTTTGTAATGTAATAATAAAAATGTATAATATCAGATGCAATAATTGCCTCATTAGTTATGCTTTTAAAGAGGATGCCGATATTGTGCTCTTTGATAAGGAAGTTTTTGTGAATATAAAAAAAGATGAAATTTTTACTGATCCAGCAAATAAAATAACGGATTTTAAATTTGACGAACAGGTCGCGGATGTCTTTGATGATATGATTAACCGTTCGGTGCCGGGCTACCCTGAGGTTGTTGTGATGAGTGGGCTGTTTGCTGAACGTTTTGTTCAGTCGAACAGTAATTGTTATGATTTAGGGTGTTCGCTGGGGGCGACAACGTTGTCAATGCGGCAACGGATAACACAGCCCGGTTGCCGCATTATCGCAGTAGATAACTCGTTGGCGATGGTTGAACACTGTCGCGCTAATATTGCTGCTGCTGACGGAACTGTACCGGTGGATGTGTGGTTGGATGATATTCGTAATATCGAATTTTCCAACTGCTCAATGGCGGTAATTAATTATACATTGCAGTTTCTGCCACCGTCTGAGCGTAGACAGTTACTCCAGAATATCTATGATTCGATGTTGCCGGGGGCGGTACTGCTGCTGTCGGAAAAGGTTACCTTTGATGAACAGCAGTCAAGTGAACTCTTTATTGATATTTACCACGCATGGAAGGCTCATAATGGTTATAGCGAAATGGAGATTAAGCAGAAACGCAATGCATTGGAAAATGTGCTTATTCCGGATACCGTAGTGACCCATCGTCAACGGTTGACGGCTATTGGGTTTAAACGTTGTGAAATTTGGTTTCAGTGTTTCAATTTTATCTCAATGGCGGCCTTTAAGCTTTAGGTCTGTGGATAATTGTTATTAGTACATTAGTGGCTGATCTTTTTATGAGTAGAAAGCGGAGTAAATTTTGAAATTTGATTATAGTAGGTTTGCCGAACAGGCAACGCCAGTTATTGGTGAGGATTATGCGACAAAACTTTATCAACAGTCACAGATTGTTATTGATACGGTTAAGCATGGCGACTTACTGAAATGGCAGACACTGCTTGATGCATTGCCGGATATAAACTTATCTGCTAATGACTTAAATGCTGATACCTTGCTTATTGGTGATGCTGACGACTGTTCTGATAAAACTAGACAACAGCTGTATGAATTGCTCCAGGGATTTTGTCCATGGCGTAAAGGACCGTTTGATATCTGCGGAATGAAAATTGATACCGAATGGCGTTCTGACTGGAAATGGCAAAGGCTGGAATCTCATATCAGTCCATTGAAAAATCGAACGGTGCTTGATATCGGTTGCGGTAGCGGTTATCACTGCTGGCGCATGAATGGTGCAGGGGCTAAACTTACCGTTGGTATTGAACCCTACCTCCTGTTTGTCATGCAATATTGGGCGGTTCGGCATTTTTTAACCGAACCTCCGGTTTTTGTGTTGCCGTTGCGCTTCGAAGATATGCCCGCAAAAATGAGCTGTTTTGATACCGTTTTTTCAATGGGGGTGCTTTATCACTGTAAAAAACCTTTGGAACATCTGATGGCAATTCGCGAACAACTTCAGGTAGGAGGAGAGTTGGTCTTGGAAACCTTGATTATTGACGAAAGTGATGGTGACCTACTGGAACCATCAGGTCGTTATGCTAAAATGCGTAATGTTAACTATATCCCGTCAGTTGCGACTCTTGAGACATGGCTGAAAAAATCTGGATATTATAATATCCGAACAGTAAATATTACGACAACAACGCCTGAAGAGCAGCGTGCGACGGATTGGATGAAGTTTGAATCACTGGATAATTATTTGAGCCCGGATGATTCAACTTTGACTATTGAAGATCATCCCGCCCCGAAAAGGGCAATCGTTATTGCGAATATCGCGAAAAAATAGTCAATAAATTTAAAAATAACGGTTGATCTATAGTCAATACGTTGAGGCTTACCAAAACATCAAGTTATTTTTATTAGCTTTTAGTTCGCTATTCAGTGCATGTCCGCAATGGCAATAAAGGTATGTTTTTGCAATTTATTGCAATATTATGAGTTAATTTGCAATAAAATGAAGTGCCGTGCAGTTGTTTGCAGTAGTTTGTAATAGTGGGAGTTTTTGTTCTAAATATAGGTTGATAATCTTGTAAAAATAGCTTTTTGAGCTAAATTACAAGTTCGGTTTTAATTAATAACAACAGAAGGTATTAAAAGATGAGAAAAAGTTTTTTTCTTACAGTCGGAACTTTGCTCGGTAGCGCAGTAGGTGTTAGCGCCGCTGACGGAGTTGTGTCGAAAACAATTGAAAAGGCTGCCAGTGCTGCTGCCGTAATTGACCAGGCTAACACAATTCCCATGTTGTGGTATCTTGCTCCATTTGCATCAATTCTAGCTATTCTTGTTGCGGTTATTTTCTATAAGAAAATGATGTCAGCAGATGAGGGTAATGATTTGATGAAAGAGATTGCTGGACACGTCCGTGAGGGCGCAATGGCATACCTGGCACGTCAGTATAAAGTTGTTGGTATTGTTTTTGCTGTACTTTTTGTTGTATTTACTGTTCTTGCTTTTATCGGTATTCAGAATCCATTTGTACCAATCGCATTCCTGACCGGTGGTCTTTTCTCCGGTCTTTGCGGTTATATTGGTATGAAAACTGCGACTAACGCATCGTCTCGTACCGCTCAAGGTGCCAGTGAAAGTCTTAACCGTGGACTACAGGTTGCTTTCCAGTCCGGTGCGGTTATGGGACTGGTTGTTGTCGGGCTTGGCCTGCTTGATATCTGTATCTGGTTTATTGTACTTGATCAGTTTGTTTATACCCCTGAAAACATGGCTGCCGGTTTCCATCTTATGGGACTTGAACTTGTGCCTAAAGGTTGTACTGATATTGATAAACTCGTTCACATTACTACTACTATGATTACCTTTGGTATGGGGGCTTCTACTCAGGCATTGTTTGCCCGTGTTGGTGGTGGTATCTATACTAAAGCAGCTGATGTCGGCGCTGACCTGGTTGGTAAAGTCGAAGCTGGTATTCCTGAAGATGACCCACGTAACCCTGCGACTATCGCTGATAACGTTGGTGACAATGTTGGTGACGTTGCCGGTATGGGCGCTGACCTTTATGAATCATACTGTGGTTCTATTCTTGCTACTGCTGCTCTTGGTGCCGCAGTTGCTGCTAGTTCAGGTGCAAATATTGAAAAAGCCATGAAATTGGTTACCGCTCCGATGTTGGTAGCTGGTGTTGGTACTATTCTGTCGATTGTCGGTATGATGATGGTTAGATGTAAAGAAGGCGCGACTCAAAAAGAGTTACTGCGCAGTCTGCTGGTTGGTACGCTCGGTAGTTCAGTAATGATTCTCGGAGCTATCATCGGGCTTATTTATATGGACTTTATTTCCTGGGGTATTTTCGGCTCGGTTGTTGCCGGTCTGCTTGCCGGGGTTATTATTGGTCAGGCTACTGAATACTACACCTCTGGTGAATATAAGCCAACTCAGGGTATTGCTGAACAGGCTAATATGGGTGCTGCGACCACGATTATTGATGGTCTGGCTACTGGTATGTATTCTACCGGTATTCCGGTTATAACGATTGTTATTGGTATTCTCTGTGCATTTGGTTTTGCCGGTGGATTCACTGATTTCAGCATGGGTCTCTACGGTGTCGGTTTTGCTGCTGTAGGAATGCTCTCTACTCTCGGTATTACATTAGCTACTGATGCTTATGGACCGATTGCTGATAATGCTGGTGGTAATGCTGAAATGGCTAAATTACCGAAAATCGTTCGCGAACGCACTGATGCGCTTGACTCATTGGGTAACACCACTGCTGCAACTGGTAAAGGTTTTGCGATTGGTTCTGCTGCCTTGACTGCACTGGCACTGTTGGCTGCATATATTGAAGAATCCAAAATCTGGGTTGCTAAGTTCGCTGAAAAAGCAATTGATGGCACCTATCTAGGATTTACTGCACTTGAAGCTAAGAGTGCCAGTATTTTGACTTTCGTTGAGAAACTTGATCTGCACATCATGAATCCAATGTTGATTTGCGGTATGTTTATCGGTGGTATGATGGCATTTGTCTTCTGTGCAATGACCATGAAAGCGGTTGGACGTGCAGCTGGAGCGATGGTGAACGAAGTTCGTCGTCAGTTTAGAGAAATGCCGGGTATTATGGACGGCACTCAAACTCCTGATTACGCCAAATGTGTTGATATTTCAACTACCGGTGCTCAGAAAGAGATGATCATCCCTTCAATCCTCGCAATTATCGTGCCGATTCTGACTGGTCTTGTGCTTGGCATTCCTGGTGTCATGGGACTGCTGGCCGGTGGTTTGGTCTGTGGCTTTGTGCTTGCTACGATGCTGAATAACGCTGGTGGTGCTTGGGATAATGCTAAAAAGCATATTGAACAGGGTGCTCATGGCGGTAAAGGTTCTGATGCTCATAAAGCTGGTGTGGTTGGCGATACAGTCGGTGACCCATGTAAAGATACCGCAGGGCCTTCACTGAATATTTTGATTAAGCTGATGAGTATGGTGAGTATTGTTTTCACCCCGCTTGTCCTTAAGCTTTCTCCTTACGTTCAGGAATTCCTTGGACTGACTTTTAAATTTCAATAAGTCAATTTGATTATTCAAGCCCCGTTACGTAACAGCGTAACGGGGCTTTTTATTTTTATGCATTGCCTCGCGTTATTTATGCTGAAATTTGCATGATGATAAAATAGATCACTGTTCTGATAATATATTGTAATTTTTTGCTTGAATAAATCTTTTATTTTTCTGTATGTATATTAATATATAGTAAAGAGTAGTTTGTTGGCAGTTATGTGCTGCTTTAAATATATTAAATAGTATCTGGATGAAATAAGGAATTTTATGATGACAGGTAAAGGATTAATACGCACTGCAATTGCGGGTGAAAAGGTTGAACGCATTCCCTGGGTTCCATTTACCGGAGTTCATGCGGGAAGTCTTATTGGTAAAAATGCTACAGAATTTCTTCAGGATGCCGATGCGATTGTTGCTGGATTGAATGAGGCGATAAAACGTTATCGTCCTGATGGCATTCCAGTTGTTTTCGATCTTCAGATTGAAGCTGAAATTTTAGGTTGTACTCTGAATTGGAGTGATGATAACCCGCCGGCGGTAACGTCACACCCGTTGGCAGATGGTGAGTTTACGCTTGATGAATTATCATTGCCGTTGGCGACTGATGGACGGCTGCCGATTGCTCTGGATGCTACAAGACGCATTAGAGCCGCACATCCCGATTTGGCGGTTTACGGTCTGATTACCGGGCCATTTACGCTCGCATTACATCTGTTGGGAACTGATATTTTTATGGGCATGTTTGATGATCCTGAATATATCAATAAAGTGCTCGACTTCTGTGCGGAAATTGCTAACGTGCTGTCAAAATATTATATCGAAGCGGGTTGTGATGTTATTGCTGTAGTTGATCCGATGACCAGTCAGATCGGGCCGGATCAGTTCAAAGAGTTTTGTACTGCACCATCGATTAAAGTTTTTGATGCAATCAGAGAACTCGGAGCTCTAAGTTCTTTCTTTGTCTGTGGTCACGCCCAGAATAATATTGATGTGATGACTGATTGCCATTGTGATAATATTTCTATTGATGAAAATATTCCACTCGATTTTGTCAGGGAAATCTGTATTAAGAAAGGAGTCTCTTTCGGCGGTAATATGAAACTTACTTCGGTGATGCTGCTGGGCACTCCGGATGATAATAAAGTTGATGCCATGGAGTGTATGGAACTTGGTGGTATGGAAGGCTTTATCCTGGCGCCCGGTTGTGATATGCCTTATGCGACTCCGCCGGAAAATGTTGAAGCGGTCGCGGATGTTGTTCACGATAAATACCAACAGGATATTGCCCGTGAATTGGCTACACAGAAAAGTGTCACTTGCAACCTGCTTGATATGAGTGAATACGGGCAGGGCGACAAGGTGATTATAGATATTATTACGCTTGATTCTGAAGGTTGTGCGCCGTGTCAATATATGGTTGAAGCAGTTAAGGCGGTGGCTCCTGAATTTGGCGATCTTATTGAATGGCATGAACATAAAATTAAACAGCCTGACTCCATTACATTGATGAGTTCGCTGTTTGTTAAAAATATTCCGACCATCTGTATTGACGGTAAAATTCGTTTTGTCTCCAGGATACCGCCGCGTAAAGAGTTGCTCAAAGCTATTCAGAATCGGATAAAAGAAAAATTTGCACTGAAAATTAACTACAATCGTGGGAAAATCCTGTTGCTTGGTCAGCCGGACGAGGCTGGCTATAGTGAATTGAAGGAGAATATTGAATTGGCTCTGAAGGAATTAGGTTCGGATGTCAGTTTTGAGACGGTGGCTGATTTTGATGAAATACGCAAATATGGGGTTTTCAAAACACCAGCCGTATTGACTGAAAAATTCACTGTCAAAAGTACTGGAAGAATAGCCGAGAAAAATATCGTTAAAGAGTGGATCAAAGCCTTGCGGGAGTAAGGGTGGTGGGGAGAAGCTGGAAGCTTGGGACTTGGGACTTGGGACTTGGGACTTGGGACTTGGGACTTGGGACTTGGGACTTGGGACTTGGGACTTGGGACTTGGGACTTGGGACTTGAACATTAAACATTGAACATTGAACATTGGGTACCTTACTCCCATAAGGCCTATTTTTTTCAATATCAATCATTAGAGGTTATTATGACTGAACAGAAAATATTCTCAATTCTGCTGACCGGTTTTCTCGGGTCAGGCAAAACCACACTGCTTTCATATCTATTGCAACACCCGGAATTTGCTGAATGCAAAGTTGCAGTATTAGTCAATGATTTCGGCTCACTGGCGGTTGACGGTGCCTTGTTGCCTGAAGGTGAACATTATGTCGCTGAAATCAATAATGGCAGTATTTTTTGTATCTGTGTTAAGGTTGATTTGATGAAGAACCTTGAATATATTGCTACAGTTATCAAGCCTGATATTCTGTTTATCGAGGCAACTGGTGTGGCTGAACCGACGGCGTTCACTTCATTGTTGCAAAGTGATCTCTTGCGCAGTTCATTCGGGGATAATGTTACGCTGTGTCTTGCCGATGCACTGAACTTTCCCAAGTTGGTAACTATTCTTCCTGCTCTGACAGCTCAAGTGCAACTGGCTGATCTGGTGGTGGTCAACAAATGTGATTTGGCAGATGACGCTGAATTGAATGCAGTTGAAACGAAAATAACGGCATTGAATCCGGGGGCTGAAATCATTAGAGCTGAATACGGTCAGATAGAGTTTACTGAAACCTCAATCAGAGCACTCGGTAACAGTTCAATTTCGACTCTTGCTGATCGTCTGCAACTATGCAGTGAAGCACCGGAAGAGACCGTTTCCTACGAATTTCGTTCAGATAAAAATATCGACCGGCTTGCCTTCTATCAGTTGCTGGACAGATATCGCAACCTTATTTTGCGTGGTAAAGGCATTATTGAGTTTCCCGATGGCAGGTTCTATGTTGAGGTAGTGAACGGAGTTATCAGCTCAAAAGCTGCCGGTACGTTAAATATTCATTCAGGTCATCGCAATGCACTTTCTTTTGTCATTCGTCACACAACTCTGGCTGATGAGTTTCAAGCAAAATGCGAAGCCTTGGGCAGTTCAAAGTAGATAGTATGAGAAGGTTGACCTCCTCAGCCGAAGTGTGATATATTATAATCACCTTCAAATAACTAACGCACTAAAAAGTGCAAGGAGATCAACCATGAGTAACAATAGCATAGAATTAGT
>JAKIUY010000213.1 GCA_021647315.1 Victivallaceae bacterium | reverse complement strand
GCACCTCATTTTCTTAAATGAAGATAGCATTTTAAAGTAATTTTACAATTATTGAACTTAAAAATAATATTTACCAGCGTCAGACCCCGCTATCAAAGAACCTGACCGACAGCATACGAATTTTGTATGATTAGCCCACTATTAGAAAAAGCATACTAGTACCGCGTCCCATAAGTTCTGCTATTGAAACTGGCAATTCTAAATAATAAAACCTATCCGTTATTTCACCAAATATATTTGCATTTTCTTATTATCGTATTATACTTATATTATTGCTTGTAATGCAAGTGTAGTTTTATATTATTTTTGGTGAAAAATAGGAGCAAAGGTAAAATGTTAAATTGCCGTCAGTTTTCTTTCTCGCAGCTGCATTCGCAGAAGCGTCTCATCGTTGCCAATAAAATTCTTGGAGTTTCGGTAGTCAAAAGAATCATAGGAATAGCACTTTATCTGCTTGGAGCCAGCAGAAAATCAGTGGCGGAATTTATTGAAATGCCATACGATACATTTAAATCTTTGACCGAACGCATTGAAAAAAGCGGAACAGCAGCGTTTTATGATCGCAGGGAAACTCCTGCTGTCGTTTCTACGCCTGAATCGGGGAAAGAATTCAAGGCTAAGGTGTCGACAAGTGAAAATCATTGTATCATTGAACTTGGTGGAGCGAGCAGGAAAATTGAGATTCAGCTGAAAAATAGTGTGCAGCTCAAAGTTGTCCTGCTATCGTTATTGCATAGTAAGATTATCTCTTCTGAAGATGTATCGCAGATACTTAATTATGCAAGCTCCTACATTTGCCAGCTTGCTGGAAAACTTTATGATAATGATGTTGATGCTTTACTTGATCAACGTCAGGGACAAAAAACTGACTATGTTTTTACTTCTACAGTGAAGGCAGAAGTGATTCTTCAAGTCGCAAGCAATGCAATTACTGGAAAATCGACTTCAAGTTCTACTATTGCGAATGATTTACAAGCACGGAACGGCATAAATCTTTCCCCGCGCAGTATCCGTATGCATATTTCTAAATTAGGACTGAATGATATTGATAAAAAGCTGCCCAGCCTCGTGGATTCTCTAAAAAAAACTTCATGAAATCGTTCTGGCATCAAAATTAAATCATCAAAATAGAGCAGTTAAAGGCAACAGTGCAGATAAAAGATTTAAAATAATTTCTCTTGCACAAGCTCAAATAAGCAATTCAGTTATTTCCATATACTGCAACTGCCATATTTCCACCGTCAGTATATGGAAAGCCAGAAGCACCATTGTTGATATATCAAGAAGTGGTCGGCCATTGATTTATTCAACTCAAATTCAGCTGAAACTAATTGGTACCTACTGCCAGTCACAGCCATTGCCGGGGTGTGGTAGATGGTCTTTGAGATTGATGGCGAGTTATCTCGAGCGTGATTCTGCACCGGTAGGAGCTTCACTATCAAAATCAACGATTCACCGGATATTACAGAACCATAATCTGAAACCGCACCGCTCCAGGTATTTTCTCCATATTTCAGATCCTGATTTTTTCCCAAAAATGGAACATCTTGTTGATCTGTACTTACACCCCCCAAAAAATTTATATTGTTTTGATGAAAGTCCGGGAATACAGGTTTTACAGCGCCTTGTCTCTGATATGCGGACAGAAGCAACAAAAATAAGGCTTGAAGAGTTCGAGTATATCAAGCACGGAACAATTGATTTGTTTGCCTGTCTTGAAGTCAGCACAGGAAAAGTTTTTTCAGAATGCCGGTGTAATCATAATACTGCTACTTTGGTTGATTTTTTGCAGAAACACCTGCTGTCAGTGCCGAATAATGAGCCAATACATTATGTTCTTGACAATCTGAACACGCATTGCAGTTATGATATATGCAAGATGGTTGCACAATACAGCAATACGGCATGTCCACCGGAAACTGAACTTGACAATATGGAAAGTCGTCGAAAGTGGTTGTCGGGAAACAATAAACGTATTGTTTTTCACTTCACACCATTTCATGGATCATGGCTTAATATGGTTGAAATATGGTTTGGAATTATGGGCGGAAAGTGTTTGAACGAATCTTTTGCCACACCGGAAGATATGTATAATGCCATAAATAGTTTTACTGATATATGGAATACTCTGATGGCGCATTCGTTTAACTGGCAGTATACCGGAGAGGAGTTACATGAAAAAACAGTCAGAAGATTCATTCAAAATCTTGCGACTGATGAGTTTCTCAAAACAGAACTGCGCGTTTTGACAAAGCAGCTGCAATTGATGAAAAATATGATTAATCGATATCAAAACTGTGTGTCAGAGGAATGTTGGAGTGAATTAAGAAAAGTGTTTCAGGTTAGAATTGACAGCTTGATGTTAAAAATAGGAGCAGAGCCGGGAGAGCGGCGTAAAGCGAAAGCTCAAGTTGCATTGGAGGAGTTAACCGGTATATTATTTGAGAGTAAGATAAATGAAATTGCGGCATAAGATAAATTGCCAGTTTCAATAGCAGAACTTATGGGACGCGGTACTAGTGAGAAGCATCATTCTGATAGATTTGAGTTTTTCCTTGTTGGCACTTGCGAGTAAGCCGTAGTAGCGAGTTTTCATAAAACCTGATGGTAGAATATGTTTTAGAAACATTTGAATAAAGGC
>JAKIUY010000120.1 GCA_021647315.1 Victivallaceae bacterium | reverse complement strand
GAGGGGCGTTGATGTTCGTTACTCACGATTTAAATAATTAGGTACTTCACAACCGAAAGGGTGAAGCCAACAACAAAAGAAATTAAATCTAAAAGAAAGGAAATATATTATGCCTACTCGACAAAAAATTAATTTTATGGCAGTTTTATTGTTGGTGTTCTGTTCAATGACATTTTCAGTGCAGGCCGGAGTAAGCAATTGCAAGGAAGAAATGTTACCGATGAACGACTGGACATTCTTCCAGATTGGGTTTTGGATAGATATTCCATCTTCGTCAGCCAATTCTAACGTTTACGGCCTGAAGACCGGGCAGGTAATCAGTACCGGCATAGGACGGGTCTACGGCATAGAAGCTTCATGGTTTCTCGCCGGAACCGATAATATCAGCGGCATGCAGGTTTCATGGGCCACATGTTTTAATAACCAACTTGACGGCTTACAGGCCTCATTTGGTTACAACTACAGCCGTGATCAACTTTATGGGCTTCAAGCCGGTTCGGTCAATATCAGCGGCGGAATTTGCGGCTTTCAACCGGGAGCAGTCAATTTGGCTCAAGCAGTTGACGGTTTTCAGGCCGGAGCGGTAAATATGAGCAGAACAGTTTACGGTCTTCAAGGCGGAGTCGCTGCTAATATTACAGAATCGATAGTTGGCTCACAGCTCGGGCTGGTCAATGTCAGTAAAGCGATGACCGGCTTTCAGGGCGGCCTGATAAATATGACGGAAGAAAGCGACGGCTTCCAGTTCGGACTGCTTAATTTCAGCGATACCAGTGGAGTTCAGCTTGGACTGCTTAACTATATCAAGGATTCGTCAATCCCGTTAATGCCGTTTGTTAATATTAAATTTGGCAATAAGGCAGAAAAAGATAAAAAGTCAAAATAAAACGCCTTGCCAATGCAGGTGCGACCGCCTAGTTAGACGGTACTCGAAAAGCCTTTATTTTCCGCATTGCGGAAATTAAAGGCTTTTCTCCGCTCCGTTTGTATTAATTTCAAAGAATTTTCGCACTCCCAAATGACGTAGAACAACAAATTAAGCTTTTTGGTGTACACGGTGATCGTTCCACCGCTTTTATCCCTCATCATCGTCTATTGTACAACGTCCGTGGCGATCAATGATAAAATAGGCGATAAAAGCTATAATCATGCAACATAATGCATAAATCATGAATAGCACAATAACACTTTTCATGGAAATATTAAGTTGCCGAGCGAGCAGAATAAAGTCATTAGTGATACCGCCTTTGCCGAATCCATACATTACCTGTTCAATCTTATCGGTCAGCAGCTTGTAGATGAAATGAAAAAGATGGATAAAGGTAAACCACCCGAGCAGAGCGTAAATTGGACGTTCCATCGGGTTCATTACATATTTTCTGCTCAGTGAACGGTAGACAAACAGTCCGGCAATTAACGTTTCAGTGCCGTGTCCCATAAATGTGAACAGAATTATATGACCATTGGTGAACGCGAGAGCGATATGAATCGCGGTCAAAATAGTGAGTCCGGAGATTATCGGAATCTGGCGATATGATCTTACTATCGCCCAGCCGGCAATACCGTAGGGGATAATCAGTAACAGCATCTGACGCGGTGGTAGCGACGCGACTCCGCCACCGTATTTCAGGTCGAATGCCGGAATTGACAGGTATCCGAACAGCCAACCGACTGCAGCATGACCGAATTCATGAATCAGAATAACAAAATATTGACCGATAAAAGCGATTCTAGGCAGGGCGATATAGATAATAGCTGCAGCAATCAGACCGAAAGCACAGGCCAGCCAGCCTTTACGATTAAAGCCGTAGGTATTGCAGCCAAAGTCAAAAACTTCAGCTAATTCGGCATTTTTATCTTTAAATTTCATAAATAATCCCACTGATGAAATATGTCGTGCTGGTATGTTTTAATGTGGGAGCCGACCTCCGGGCGGCGAACAGAAGTATTGTCTATCAAATTCACTGACCTTTGCGAATGGAGTTTGAAGCACTACCAACCAGACGAACGTCTGTTATTTCAATAACATGCAATCGCCATAACTGTAAAAACGGAACTGTTCCTTGATTGCCAGATCGTAGGCGGCAAAAACTTTCTCCCGGTCGGCAAAGGTTGATACCAGCATTAACAAGGTGCTTTTCGGCAGGTGAAAGTTGGTCAACAGCATATCCACCGCCCGTGGCCGGTATGGCGGATAGAGAAATATATCGGTTGCACCATTGCGTGGTTCGAGATGTCCATTCGGGGTCGCGCAACTCTCCAAAACCCTTACTGTAGTAGTTCCAACCGCCAGAATCCGGTGCCCGGCGACATGAATATCATTAACCATTCCGGCACATGCCGGTGTAAAGGAAAAGTTTTCGGAATGCATCTGGTGATCCAGGGCATTTTCAACTGAAACGGGTTTGAATGTTCCCGGTCCGACATGCAGCGTCACTTCGCCTGTTTTGACCCCTTTATCGCTGATCTGGCGTAATATCTCATCGGTAAAATGCAACCCTGCGGTCGGTGCGGCTACGGCACCCGGTTCTTTAGCAAAAACCGTCTGGTAACGTTCAAGATCACTGTTTTCATCATTGCGCTGAATATATGGAGGCAACGGAACATGACCGTATTGTTGCTGCATCGTCTGCACATCGGCGGCGGAAAATTTTATATTAAACGAACCGTCAGCATTTTTGCCGGTAACGGTAAACCAGTCATCATTACAGTTCAGCTCGCCGTTACGATCAAGCAATTTGACGCGGACATCAGCTTTTACCCTGCGACCGGGTTTCAATAGACATTTCCAGGTGCGCGGATCACCGTCCAACGGTTCCATCAGCAATATTTCAATTTTAGCGGCATCAGGCTGACCATTTTTCATGCCGTACATTCTGGCATTCATCACCCGGGTATTATTGAAAATAATGCCATCTCCCGGTGACAGATATTCACTGATATCACCGAATGAACGCAGTTCGCATTCACCGGTTTGCCGATCAAGTACCAGCATCCGTGACGTACCACGTAGCTCCGGCGGATACTGAGCGATTAACTCCTCCGGCAACTCATAATCAAATAGAGCAACAGGCAGATGCATTATTTACCGCCTTAACTGTTCACGCGCCTGTTTCAAGGCGTTGCGTTCATCATTAGTCAGGCTGTTGATGCCTGACTGGGATATTTTATCAAGAATGCGGTCAACTTCGCGTGAAGTGACCGGTTTGTCATGATTATAACTGCCTTTGCCTGTATCGGCCCGATAATTATCCTGCGATTTAGCATCATGCACACTCCAGCCGCGTGGCGGTTTTGACGAACCTGAGCCGCGCAAATTTAAAGCTGCTAAAGGATCCCAGGCCAGACGCCCTTTGTAGAAAAATTTCAGGAAGATATAGGCTCCGACAAACCCGCCTAAATGAGCGAGGTTGGCAATATTCTCCTGAAGTGGCAAACTTGATAACCTTGACAATTCACTGAAAACCTCCATTACAGCAAAAACGATTACCATAGTTTTTGCTTTTATCGGCACCGGAAAAAGCAGCAAGATGAACTCCTGATTCGGTTCCATCATCGCCGCTGCCAGCATAACTCCGAATGCCGCGCCGGAGGCCCCAAGCAGATAAGCTGGCGAATTCCAGTTGAATAAAATCCAGAGTAAATTGCCAAAGATACCGCTTATCATATATAATGTGATAAATTTTTTGACTCCCAGATGTGGTGCAACCAGGGAGCCAAACAGGAAAAGAGACCACATATTAAACGCAATATGCCAAAATCCTGCATGGAGAAACATACTGCTGACCAGCTCATAAAGTTGTAAATTACGAATGTCAGCAGTTTTCAGAGCCAGATCCATATAAAGCTTAGATCCCGGCGGAGCCAATATCAGATACATCACTACGTTAATCCCAATCAGCCACCATATTGCCTTTTTTCCACGGTCCGGTGGACGGTTGGCATTTCTAAAATAATCTCTATCTGAAAGCATACTGTTTTTCCTGTTTTAATACCCGTTCGGGTAAAAATTAGTCTTTTTTCGTTATTTTAAACTCAAAAGATAACTAGCAATGAGTCCTTATACAATAAAGCATAACAGCTCAATAAACAAGCTTGAAAGCGAATTACTGCTTCTGGAAATTCTTCATTTCTTAATTTGCATTTTATCCCATAAACAGGTAACTTTAATTTTGTAAAACAATTACAAGAGGAATAATGATGACTAAAAAAGTATTGATTTTAGGTGCGACCGGTGAAATCGGCGGCAGAATCGCTCGTCTGGCTGTTGATGCGGGACATCAGGTTAGTGGTGTGAGCCGTGGATTGAACAGCCGCAGTCAAGTTGATTTAACCGGCGTAAAAATGCTGGTCGGCGATAAAGGCGATGAAGCTTTTGTCAGTGAGGTGCTGGCAAAACGGGATATTGATGTTTTGATCGATTCAGTCCCAAGCATTAACAACGTCGAACTCTACTCTAAATACCTTAAACAGGTGGAAAACTTTTTCTTCTGCAGTTCAACTGGAACCTTTGTACCATTGCAATATTTTCCTGCGGACGAAAATCATCCCTGGCGTGATGAGACCACGGTAAATTTTTATACTCAATGCATTCGTGATAAACGCATCCTGGAATTATGGGAACAGGAAAAATTCCCCGCCACCATTTTCCGTCCAACTAATATCATTGGTCAAGGAAGAGTTCCGTTAGAACTTTGGGGCGCGCGTGATATTGAGTTTTTCCGTAAACTGAAAAATCATCAACCTATTACTATTGCCCCCTGTGAACATATCATGATTCAGTCTGGGTACAATTGGGACCTCGCTAGTGCTTTTGTCAAAGCGATTGATTATCCTGAAGCGGTCAGAGGCGAAATTTTTATCATTTCCTGCAAACATGCCATTACTCTGGGCCAATATCTCCAAACCGCTATTGAGTTTTTCGGTAGCAAATCTGTAATAGCCCATTGTCCAGCCGAAAAACTCAAAGCTATTTACCCTGAAGTAACCATGAAATTCCGCATGGATTTTCTCCTTGAACCCATGTGTCTGGACATCAGCAAAGCCAAAAAAAACTTTGGCTATGCCCCGACCCGGACAACGCAGGAAGGGCTAATTGAAGCACTTCAGTGGTGTACAGATGCCGGGCTACTCTAGAGAGACGGTAATTTAGCATATTCTAAAAGTTATAAGAGGAGTTGTAATGAGCAAAGTAGTAAAAGATGAATATTCAGTGCTGATTGATGCTGATAATGTTAAGCACAAGAGAGCTGCAAACCGGAGCGAGGAATCGATTAAAAAAATTATCCTGATATGCCTCGGTACTATTTGCGTTGGGATCAGTCTAACTATTTTTCTATGGGGCGGCGTTTTTTTCGGTATGATTTTCGGTACTTTATTTTTGATTGCCGGTTCAACGTGTTTTGCAAATTTATTCTGGGAAAGCGTAGCACCAAGTATTGTTGACGGCCTGTTCAACTCAGGCGGAAAATTTAAATCTCCGCCTGAACAACTCTCCCCCATCAAAGGTTTGATTCGTATGGAAAATTTTTCTGAAGCAATCGAAAAACTTGACGTTATTCTCGAACGTAAACCATTTGAGCCGGAACCATATTTAATGCTGATTGAAATTTACCTTGAACATTTGAAGCAGCCACAGAAAGTAGTTGATATGATTCAAGAATATTTTGTCGATTTGTCGCACCGCAGCTCCAAACAAAAGCGGAAAAAACTCCGAATAGCACCTGAGAATATTGATATGATAATGATTTACAGTGACACCTGTCAGGAGTTGAGAATGACTGATCAGGCGATAGAACTGCTGCAACAGGAAGCGGCGAGAAAGGGCTATTCTGTTCCGGACAAACACGCGATTGCTAAACGGCTGAATGTTCTTACAGCCGCATAAATTCGAGTGCATCGTCAACTGTGGAGAATATCTTGAAGATAGAAGAGAATCCGCTGATCTCGAAAACCTCTTTTACTCCGGCGGTCATTGAGCAGAGGATTATCTTGCCGCCTTTCTGCTGAAGTTGTTTAGCTGCCACCAGCAGAATGCGCAAGCCCGCACTGCTTATATAATCAAGTTTGCTTAAATCAACCAGCAGCTTGATGTTGCCTTCGTCAATCACCCGGGTGAACTCACTGTCAGCATCGACTGCGGTAGCCGCATCGAGATGCCCCTCAAAACTGAGCTGCATAATATCTTTATGTACTGTATGACCTATTTTCATAATCAATATTCCTCTCTGTATGCGTTCAGACCGGCTTCGTTATAACCGTCTTGTTATTTTATTATAATAATTCTCTTTATCGCATTGTCAAATTAACTTGCCACCTGCGACCGCTTTTCCCAGCTTTTCGGAATAAGCTTTTTGGCAACCAGAATGACGTAACAACTTCCGGCCAGTAGAACAATTGTTGGTCCACTGGGCAGGTCGAGTTTATAACTTATTCCCATACCGACAGTTGAAAATATTATACTGAACAGTACTGCCAGTACCATCATGCTCCACAGCCGGGAGGTAAACTGTCCGGCAATGGCAGCGGGCAGAGTCAGCAGGGCAATAACCATAATAATGCCGACGATATTAACCAGCAGCACAATAGTGAGCGCAGTAAGGCAGAGCAGCAACAGGTAGAAAAACTTGACCTTTACCCCCCGGATAGCAGCAAATTTGCTGTCGAAACAGACCGCAAGAAAGTTGTTGAAAAAGATTATCACCACGGCGATAATAAACAGATCAAGTCCCAGCGTAACCCAGAAATCATCCGAACTGACCAATAAAATATTACCGAACAGGTAACTTTCAAGTGAAACATAACCGGGCGTTTTAGCGATAAACATCAAACCAATCGCCATGCCGATTGCCCAGACTGCTCCGATCACGGTATCTTCACGCTGTTTGGCATACATACTGACCAGGCCGATAATGATAGCGGCCAGCAGCGCCGCGACGACCGCGCCGTAAATGGGTTTGCACCAGCTCCAGCCCAGTGCGGTTTCCGCATAGACCGCGGCACCGATGCCACCGAGCACGCAATGTGAGATTGCGCCGGCAATGGAGCTGATCTGTTTGACCACGACAAATGTTCCGATAATACCGAAAGCCACCGCGGCGACGATTGCGGTTAGAAACGCATATTTAAAAAAAGCCATTTCCGGCGCAAAGAATAGATTAAAAAAATCACTCATGAGTATGGGCCTTCACGTTACAGTGATCGTGTGAGTGCCCTTCGGCAGTACAGCGGTCATGGCGGATCAGGTTGACCCCATGGTTATATATTTCACTGATTGGGGTATTGTCAAAGGTAGTGGTTGGATGAACATGCACTTCGTGATTGACACACAGTACACTGTCAACATGGCGTGAAACAAAACTGATGTCATGTGAAACAATGACAATACCCATATTCCGGCGCAACATGCTGAGCATGGTATAAAATTCATCCTGAAATTCAGGATCAACGCTTGCGGTAGGTTCATCTAAGAGTAAAAGTTCCGGTTCAGTCGCCAGCGCGCGGGCAATTAACACTCGTTGCCGTTGCCCGCCTGATAGTTCTGAAAAAGTTAGATCGGCGCAATGGGCAAGATCTATTTTTGCCAATGCATCATGTGCCGCCCGTTTGTCAGCTTTTGAATAACTGCCCCAGAAACTGCTATGCAGTTTTCCCATCACCACCACTTCAAGTGCGGTAATCGGAAAGTTTTGATCAAGACTGAAATACTGCGGCATATAGCCGATGCGCTGCCGCGCTTTGAGCGGCGGTTCTCCCAGAACAGCGATGGTGCCGTAATCAGGAACTAATAGCCCCAGAATCAGGTTAAGCAGAGTGGTTTTACCCCCGCCATTAGGACCGACAATGCAAGTTAATTCATCTTTTTTAATACGCAGATTTACATTCGAGAGTACCTGCTTGCCGGACTCATAGGAAAAATCCAGATTACTGATTTTTATCATATCTTCTGCTTGATTCATCATTGCTGCTCTTTGTCCATCGACTGTTTAATACTTTCAGCAATTTTCAGATAGTTACCCAACAAGTCAGCACTGAGAGGATCGAGCCGAATCACCTGGGCGCCGATTTGAGTAGCAATAATCTCTGCACTGCGTTTGCTGAACTGAGGCTGAACAAAAATAAACTTAATCCCGTCATGTTTGGCGTTTTCTATCAATGTTGCCAGTTCTTTGGGCATCGGCTGTTTGCCATCATGTTCGACAGCTTCCTGCTTAAGACCGAATTCCTGAGCAAAATAACCGAAAGAGGGGTGGTAAACATAAAAAGTCTGCCCTTTAAACGGAGCCAGTACCCGTTCAAGTTCAGCTTTGATCTTGGTAATTTCCCGAGTAAAAGCAGCAAGATTACTCCGATATGTGCCTGCATTGGGCGGATCAATCTGACATAGCGCTGTAGTAATATTTCGCGCAATAATCAAATCGTTAACGGTTGATAACCAGATATGCGGGTCAGGATGAGCCACAGGTTTATCATGGTCAGCTTCAGCCGGTTCATGTTCTTTATGTTCGTCAGCTTTATCATGATGATGCTGGCCACTGATGCTTATTTTCTTTATCCCGGCATCGGCCGCACATAGCTGAATATCACTCTTCTTCATTAATGGAACAATGATATTATGTTCAAACGGCATATCAATCGAAATATATAGTTTTGCCAGTCCCAATTCTTTAACCATGCCGGGCCGTGGCGTAAATGAATGCGGGCTTTGTCCCGGCGGCAGCAGAGTTTTAACTGCAATATACTTTCCTCCAATGGCTTCAGCAATATTGCTGATAGGCGGAATGCCGGCAAAAACAATCATTTTTCCCGTGGCCTGTGATTCTGGTTGCTGTTCTGAACAGCCTGCGATTACAAGTATCAGCAAAATAAAACTAAAAAATACATACAAACTTTTCATCTGGTTTACCTCTGTTTTCAATCTATCACTTTAAACTATCTATATAAAATGCAATTTAATTGGCTAAAGTCAAATCCGGTAGCTGAATCAGAACAATATTTCTGCAATTTTTATTTCGCGCTGAAATGAAACAGATGGAGTTTTCGTTCAGACACCAACTAAAGCTGGATAATTGGATAAATCGGTGTAACTTCTTTTTGTGAGCTTTAATCAAGTGGCACTTGAAGGCAGATGCCGCTTCAAACTTCGCAGCTATCGCTGCTATGGAAACGGTATTTTAAATATAACCGGCTATGCCGGAACTTAAAATAGTAAGAACAAAGCAGGAGCAGGAATGACAGCAATGGAACATTCTCCCGGGGAACGCCGGATAACCACCGTAATTGACGACCGGGCCGCCGGTAAACGGCTTGATCTCTGGTTGGCGGAACGTTTCACCTACCTGTCCCGCAATCAATGGCAGCAACAGATCAAGGCAGAGAAATTGTTACTTAATGACCGGAAGACCCGCAGTTCACGAATTTTACAGCTAAATGAACAGGTTACGTTTATTTCTGACCGTCCCGAGCCACCGATTATCATGGAGTACTCTGTGGTTTATGAGGATGAACACTTTTTTGTGGTTAACAAAGGCGGCAATCTACCCTGTCATCCGGCGGGACCGTTTTTCAAACATACGTTGTGGTATGATATGACGGAGAAGTATGGTAAAGTATTTATTGCCAACAGGCTGGATCGTGAAACATCCGGTCTGATGCTGGTTGGAAAAAATACTGAGATCGCAACCAAGCTGGCAAAACTTTTTACCTCACGTAAGATCAGTAAAAAATATCAGGCAATTGTTTTTGGACAATTTACCGATGAAATCATTGCTGACGGTTATTTGATCGATGATCCTGCAAGTGAGGTTCGCAAAAAACGCCAGTTTGCCTTTGAACAACCTGAACCGTTGTCGGACAAGGCTGAAAGTGCGACCACCAGACTCAATCCTATCACTCAATTTGCCGGTTTCAGCTTAGTAGAAGCTGTGCCGACTACTGGTCGTCTGCATCAGATTCGCGCAACACTCTATTCACTCGGTTATCCGCTGGTCGGAGATAAACTTTACGGTCCGGACGATACCGTCTATCTACGGCTGGCACGTGACGAAATTACCGCAGCGGATCGGGAAAAACTATTGTTGCCACGCCAGGCACTTCATGCCACAAATTTAGAATTTATTCATCCAATAACCGGTAAAGCAATGAATTTCCAAGCCCCATTACCCAGTGATATGCAAAATTTTATCGCCAAAAGGTTGTAGTACCCTAATTTTTCACCGATTAAGCTCAAGAGTAGAGAATAACGGTGAAACTTGGGTTAGCAAAAGCGAATGCTTTGCCTGGGACCGCGGGCGTCTCGCCCGCAAGACTTTCATTTACCTAATATATTTCTGACCTTTTCTATGGTTTTGAAATGTAGTTTTGCGTATTTAGCTAATTCGTCAAAGCCGATTTTTTTCACGATTTCCGCAGCGGTTTCATCAACTTTTCTTCCAGCCCCTTTCGGTAAAATTTTCATCCCGAGTTCCTGACCCATGCGCTCCATTTCACGCACGAACAGATCACGCGCCAAAATTGAGGCAGCAGCAACTGCGACATCACTTTCAGCCTTGGTTTTCTGATTTAATTTAACCTTTTTGCCTTTAGGCATCAGGGCTTGTTGTAATACCCTTTCATTGGCAAATTTATCTGCCAGCAGCTGTTTGCACTCCGGCACTTTTCCCAACAGATTTTCAATCGAACGGGCATGCCCCCAGGCTAACAGACGGTTCAGATTGCCGATTTTTTCATACATTCGGTTATATGACTCATTGCCGATTTTCACCACGCTATAGGCATCGCCGACGATTCTTTTGATTGCGGTGGCAATCGTGCGGATTTTTCTATCACTTTTTATCGCCTTTGAATCCTGAACGCCCGCATCAATCAGCGCAGCATAACTATTCTGGTCAACATAACAGGCACAGACGACGAGTGGGCCGAAAAAATCTCCCTTGCCGCTTTCATCAATCCCGCCATGTGGGGTAAAATCAGCAGGCGATATGCCGATAGCATCTGGTGATTCATTACTGTCTGACTGATAACCGAACCCCGATGTTTTCAAAATTTCCGGTTCAAGAATAAACAGCACAAAATCTTCCAGTCCTTTCCCCTGCGCGGTGAGTTTTCCGCTTTGATAGGCGGTGACTGTCGTTTTATCCTTTCTTGCCTGCCAAAAAGTATATTGCATTTCACGCATATCCCAGCCGCGGTCAGCGAGCATCGGCCCAAGTTGTTCTGCCTGTGTGGCGGATATTTTAGTAACGTACGTGGTCGGTTTCTTGCTTGTACTCATATTATATTCCTGATTTTCAATATTGTTTATAATTATCACCCATAAAGAGTATATCACCCTTGATGATTTTTTGGCTAACGTTTTTGTTTTTAAGTTCCGGCGGAGCCGGTTATGTTCAAAAGTTAAACTTTCCCGCGTTTCATAATTCGTAATTCACTGTTCCCTTCTTATCCCTTCAAACAGGGCGATTGCTACCGAATTTGCCAGATTGAAACTGCGATGAAATTCCCCGGTCATTGGAATCGTATACAGTTGCTCGCTGTAAGTTTGGTAAAACTCTTCCGGCAGGCCATGCCCTTCATTGCCGAAGACTAAAAATGAATTGAGTGCATAAGGACAATCCCAGAAACTTTTAGTGGTTTTGGTGGTAAAAAAATAGAGGTCTGCTTCCGGGTTACGTGCCAAAAAATCCTGCCAATTTTCATAGACAGTTAAATCAAGATATTGCCAGTAATCCATGCCGGAACGTTTGATATATTTGTCGGTCAGATCGAAGCCCAGCGGCTTTATCAGATGCAACCGGGTTTGAGTCGAAACACAGAGCCGACCGATATTCCCGCTGTTTTGGGGTATTTCCGGCGCAAACAATACGACATTAAATAAATTTTTCATAAACTAAACTTTTTTCTCTTTTTTTGAGCGTGAACAAATCATCACTTAATCTACAGTTTAACATCTACCTCTGCAATCTTGCATATAAAAAAACAGAAAAAGTTTAGCTTCCCACTATTATCGTTGAAGCGAGTTAATTTTCCGCTGCCGATGATTATTTTCCATAGTTCATTGATAAATTATCCATATCATGTAAATTATATGATGAATAATATAATAACAATTGAAGCGGCTGATGTCTTTCTTGACGGCTGCCATATTCTGAAAGAGTTCAACTGGCAGGTTAAACCTGGTGAAGACTGGTTTATTCTCGGAGCCAATGGTGCCGGTAAAACCACCCTGATAAAAATGCTGATGGGCTATGTCTGGCCAAAATTCGGGGCTAAAGTAGAGGTACTCGGAGAACGTTTCGGTCAATGCAATCTAGTTGAACTGCGCAAACGTATCGCCTGGGTCAGCCCGTTTATGCAAAAATGGAGTGATGATGATGCCAAGGCAATTGATGTGGTACTTTCCGGATTCGACGGTACATTTACTCTTGTTCGGGAGCCGGAACCGGCAGAGCTTAAACAGGCCAGAGAAATAATGCAGCAACTTGGTTGTGATAAACTGGCAGAACATCGTTACGCGACCCTGTCGTCCGGCGAACAGGTCAAAATGTTTATTGCCCGTGCCTTGGTGACCAAACCGGATTTGATGATTCTGGATGAAGCATGCGTTCATCTCGACTTCAAAAGCCGTGAATACCTGCTTAATGTAGTCGATGAACTGGCAGCCAAACCCGATGCCCCGCCAATTATTTTCATTACTCAGCGTATTGAGGATATCAGCAGAACATTCACCAACGGGATTGTTATTGCCAACGGCGAGCTGATTGCCAACGGTGAACGGGAAAAGATTTTGACTGAGGAGATTCTGTTTAAAACCTTTGATATGCGAATCCGGCTACACGAGACCGCCGATGGTCGCTACTGGCCGTTGCCGGAACGGTAATTCCCCCCTTGTTTATTGAACAATTAATACAACTGAATTGTTTTGCGTTTTGACAATCTCTAACTTGTTTATAATTAGAGTATTATAAATGCAAAAACCCTGGCACTATAGGAATATCCGATGAATTCACCACGAACAACGGTATATTGTTGTTTTACAATTTGTTAAAAGGATATTGCTATGAATGCTCAATATATTCCACTGCCTAAAGATTGGCCTGATTTGATCCGACGGGCGATGATTCATGCTGTTTCGCTGGCTCATTTTGACATCATCTGCGCTTGGAGCCGAACTGCTAATTCTGAGATACAAACTGTCAGACTGAAAGGGCAGATTGATAAACTGCAAACTGAACTGGCGCTTACTCAAAATCAACTGCGGATAATCTCATTGCGGTTCCGGCGGGTTCCGGCTAAAAATCGTCCCTATTACCTGCCGACTGAACGTATGGAGATTCTCAACCATAAAGCCGCTCGTGGCTGGAACCTCAAACAGACTGCTGACGCCTTTCAAATTGCTGTTGAGACGGTTGCATCGTGGCTGAAACGTAAAGCGGTTGGATTCGCAGTGTTCAGGAAACAACCAACTTCCAAGGATGTAACCGCTGTGCTCGACAAAGCGGTTGAACAAAACGGTAAAGCTCCAAAATATATCATCTCCGACAAGGGCAGACAGTTTTTCTGTGCCAACTATAAAAATTGGTGTTCGAGGAACAATATCAAACCAAGATTCGGGGCGGTCGGCAAATATGGCAGTATTGCCATTACTGAACGCTTTATCAAGTCACTTAAATATGAGTGTACCAATCTTATCAGCGTGCCGCTTACGCTTGATGATATGCGGCATGAAGTGGCGTTGTATTTTATCTGGTACAACCAATATCGACCGCATGAATATCTTGATGCGCGAACTCCGGAAGAGGTTTATAATCATTCTCCACCTATCGAAAAAAAGATCTTCAAGCGAGGCTCTGATATTCCGAAGCTGGAACTGCAACTCTCATTCCTTGACGGTAGAAAGCATCTGCCAATCATTGAATTCAAAAAAGCTTCATAACAATTCTTTTATCTCTCGCAAAGGCGCAAAGACGCTAAGTTTTTAATTCATAATGCCACATTCTGAATTTAATTCATCCTGGCTTGATTTCAGCATTTTTCACTGTTTTTGGCAGTTTTGCCACATCTAATTTCCAATCAACACTTACCTTCATCGATGAAAGGCAATATCTTTCTATTTTATACTAATAAATATTATTGTTTTTTATCGTCCGGAACTCGCTGTTCCCCTACACCCTTGCCCCGCCATGAGAAAGAGAGACTTTGAGTTACCGCCGGACTGATCGGATAAGAGAAAAAAGCCTCGCCGCTGATTGGCGACCCTTACTCAAAGGATTTAAATGGTATTACCTTGCCTTTTTTTAAAATTTGTGATTTATAATATAGTGTCCAAATTAAACCATTTTTCTTATACAATATTTGTTAGCGGTCACCCAAAGTGTACCACCCATGGTCACTTGAAAGTGTACCACCTGTAAGTAAAAATGTAATATATTATATCTCACTTAAACCCCATAAACATTGGAGAGATATAATGTCTAACTAT
>JAKIUY010000212.1 GCA_021647315.1 Victivallaceae bacterium | reverse complement strand
AACTTCTAACTTCTAACTTCTAACTTCTAACTTCTAACTTCTAACTTCTAACTTCTAACTTCTAACTTCTAACTTCTAACTTCTAACTTCTAACTTCTAACTTCTAACTTCTAACTTCTAACTTCTAGCTTCTAGCTTCTAACTTCTCAAAACCCAGCACCTAAAAATAATTTACTTTTTTTTACAAAAACAGTTGCAATATTGGGCTTAATAGGTATTATTATAGATAACAAAGGGGGATTTAGGGGATAAAAGGTGAAAATAGCAGGATAAAAGATCATGCAGGAAGAAAAATTCTTTTTCGGTGAATATACCCACGCTCTGGATTCACAGAATCGGGTTGCGATTCCACGTGAATGGCGGCAGCGTGGTGGTGATACTCGGCTGATTCTTTTTCCCGGCGGTGAAAATGATCTATTACTATTTCCATTTGAGTCATTTCAGGATTTTATGATCCAGGCCCGCAAAAAATCGTTTACCAACCGTAAAATACGCGCGGTACTGGCTCAACTGGGTTCCCGTACCCGCGAGTGCATATGTGATAAACAGGGACGCATTAAACTGCCGGCAACCCACCTGTCAGACGCCGGCATTACCGATCAGGTAACAATGGTCGGGGCATTTACCTATATAAAACTGTGTTCACCTGAAAGTTGGCAGAAAATTCAAAATTCATCCGACAGTTGCCTGGACGAACTTGAAGAAATAAATGATGAAAAAAGTAGCGACATGGTACAATTACTCCAATCGTTAATGGATAAATAAACCGTAATGGCTGAAAAACAGACATTTGACCACGTTCCGGTGTTGCTGGACGAAGTCATGAAATATATCGGCAATGAACAACGCCCGCGAAAAATTATTGATGGAACTTTGGGTAACGGTGGACACAGTGCCTTGATTATGCAGCATAATCCACAGGCGCAGCTGCTCGGCATTGACCGGGACGGTGAAGCTCTGGAGCGGGCACAGAAAAATTTGGCTTTTGCCGCAGATCGAATAACTCTGGTCAGAGGTGAATACAGTGAACTTGATGGGTTAGCAAAAGAGATCGGCTGGAATTCAGCCGACGCAATACTGCTTGATATCGGCTTGTCATCACCGCAAATTGATGATCCACGACGGGGGTTTTCGCTCCGTCAGGACGGCCCGCTCGATATGCGCATGGACAAACGTTCAGTTACTACCGCCAGTCGGTTACTGAATCGTGAACCGGAAGTAGAGCTGGCGAGAATTTTTTATGAGTACGGTGAAATCAGACGCTCAAGACGTTTAGCGGCAGCAATCGTCGCCAGACGCGAAGAACGCCCTTTTATGACAACATTGGAGTTCGCTGATTTTTGCAACCAGATACTCGGCAAGGCAAGACCGGGTAAATTGCCAACTCCGACATTATGCTTTCAGGCGTTGAGAATTGCGGTAAACAGCGAACTGGAAGAATTACAGCGCGGATTAAAGGCGGCAATGGAACTGTTAGTACCCGGTGGAATATTGGTCGTCATCAGCTTTCATTCGCTTGAAGACCGCATTGTAAAAAACTTTTTACGAGATGCGGCCAAAGATTGTATATGCCCTCCGGGTATGCCGGTATGCAGATGCGATCATCGGGCGGAATTAAAAGTAATAACCAAAAAACCGGTAACTGCCGGCAAAGAAGAATGCACAGTTAATTCACGTGCGGCATGCGCAAAAATGCGCGTTGCAACTAAAATTTAATCGACAATATGCTGAACAACAGCGGAGGTCAAAATGAATATTTCACAGAGAACCCTGCGACAGACAGGAACTCGTAACCACAAGCAGAACAGCAATAAATTTGTGGCTAAACTCAAGGTAATCATCCTGATCATTCTGCCATTGGCAGCCGCATTTGCTATCGTCAATTATCGCATAGCACTTAATGAAAAAATCAATCTTCTTGAACGTGAAAGCATCAAGGAAGCTGAAAAACTGAAGAATCTCGAACTTGAAATCGGCAATCTTGAGATTAAACGAGCCCGGCTCTGCAGTTGGCCATATATCAAATACAAACTGGCAGAGTTTAGACTTGATCTACGTCCTCCATATCATGGTCAGGTTGTTGCTCTGATGATTATGGGCGAAACTCCGGTTAACGATACAAAAATCGCCAGCAGAGAAACCCCGACTCCAACCATCGCATTGCGCTAGTAAAGTGTAATCACAGAACAGCAAAGCTACAACCAAAAACTTCTAACAGAATCATTTGTGACAGAATCATTTTTTATAGATATTCTACTGTTGAAAAATAAAATGTAATATTTTATCTGTCAATAAGTTAACGTTTGCACAAAAATGACGATTGGTAGTGCAAGCGACAAAAAGGAGCGGAAGCATCAAGGATGATATATAGAAAACTTGTTATCATGCCAAATAGAATGTTATTGTGAAATATGACTCCCTTTAAAAATTTGACAAGTCACTGAACTTAAGTACATTGGGGAAATTGCGTTAAACTTGATAATAAAAGTTTAATATATTCAGCATCCAATTACAGGATGATATGTAGAAACTATATAATAACTTGTTGTACTAATAAATATTAGCCAATATTTTTTTCCCTGCGGTTCCGGCCAAGTTAAGTTCTCTTTAAAAAAAACTTCATTTTACTGGCATTTTATGTCAATATGTTTATAATGCTG
>JAKIUY010000119.1 GCA_021647315.1 Victivallaceae bacterium | reverse complement strand
TTAAATGGTTCCGACGCTTCAGGCGGCATTAACAAAGCCGGCATAATTATTATCAAAGGTAAATATTTCGGCATAAAAGCACCTGCTGTAAGTTTGGAATATATTGATGCTAAAGGTGCTGTTAAATTTAAACGTCTTAAAGTTCAGCGCGTTTATCACTATGCTGATGCTAAAGGCAATGCTCAGAAAGGCTGCATGAATATTGAAACTGGCGAAAGTCAGATCAGGATTAAAATACCGGACAAAAACTTGAACCCCGGCAACTACTCGCTGGTTCTGGATAATAAAACGGGTATCGCGCTTGATGCCCGGACCGGAACATTGCCGATTATAACCATTATTAAGTAAGGATGATCCAAAACTTTTGCTTGCCCAAGTGTAGCGACAGATTAAATAATTGGCTCAAATAATAAAAAAATGACGAAAAAAAAGAATATCCTGTTTTTTAAATTTCTACTCCAGCAGATGCTATACCCATTATGGGTAGTTTTTAGTTCGTTTATTTGGCACTTTGTGCTCAAAAGTAAAAAATAAAAGTTAGGATTTCAACCTAAACAAGCATAAATATGTGGAAGCTCTACAGTTGTCTCATCCATTTTTGCCGATGTATGATTTAAGTATTTACATAACACGATAGAATAGAGTTTTAGCAATAAAGTATAACAGTTAAAAGTTTTAGCAAGACAAATATGGAACAAAATGATCGGCTTGAAAAAAGGAAGATTTTTTCAAGGAAAACAACTTTAAAACACTAAACTATTACAATTAGTCTAAAGGAAAATAAACATGACTCTTTCTCACCGTAAAAACTTATTGAACATCTGGAAACGTCATGGAATTGACTTTGCGCCGGCACAGATTAGGCTTTGTCCATCGCTGGAAAAGCAGTTTAAAGACAAATACGGAGATGACTTTAGTGCCGATGATTTTGCCGACTCTCCATATCGCCCTATCAGCAGGCCCCATGTGGAAACTTTGCCGCCGGAATCTTTCATGCAGTTTTATCCCGATAATGAATTCAGTACAAATGTAGATATTAGTTGGCTTGGGGTCGCGTATGAAAAAACACCCAGTTCGATGCATATGAGCCGGAGGTATCATCCCATGCTGAATTTTGACAGTCTTGAACAATTTAAAGACTATCCTTATCCAATTCTCCGATGGGAAGATAATCAGGAAGCGCTTGCAAAGGCCAAACAGGAAGTCTCTGACCTAAATGCTCTCGGTCTTGCAAGTTTCAGTGCTGGACCTATATTTATTTGGGAGATGGCTTGGAACATGCGAGGCATGATGGAATTGATGATGGATATGACAACTGGCGACAAAAAGGCTGTATATCACTTGGACAGGATGACTGAAATTAGCTGCTTTTTAGCTGGATTCGCGGCTAAAGCCGGCGTTGATGTAGTTCATCTTGGCGATGATATAGGCATGCAGAAGACCATAATGATGTCGCCGGAAATGTATCGTGAATGGTTGAAGCCCCGCTTGCGCAAAGTCATCAAAACAGCCAAAGATGCCAAGCCGGATATTCTTGTTGCGTATCACTCATGCGGTTATATCGAACCATATATTCCGGATCTAATTGAAGTCGGAGTGGATGTACTCCACCCTGTACAACCGGAATGTATGGATTTTGCAAAAATCCATGCCGAATACGGTGACGTTCTCTCATTCTGGGGCACGATAGGCACCCAGACAACCATGCCGTTTGGGACGCCACAAGATGTTAAGGACTGCGTCAAACGTAATCTGGATATTGCTGGTTCGAAAGGTGGTCTGCTGTGTGCTCCATCCCATATGCTGGAACCCGAAGTCCCGTTGGAAAATATCGAAGCATATATTACTGCCTGTCGCGAATGGTCATGAAAGCAAACTTAGCAACACGAAAATTACGATAATGTGGAGGTTTTTTCTCCGGCTTAAATTCAATATCCTGGCGTTCACCATTGAGGATTGTAAGGACTGAATGAAATTCTTCACAAGATAGAATAGAGTTTTAGTAGTTTGAAAATAAAGTTATTAAGTAAGGGTGATCCAAAATTTTTGTAATTGGCTCAAATAATAAAAAAATGACGAAAAAAAAGAATATCCTGTTTTTCATGTGTGATCAGCTCAATCCATATGTATTGAGCCCCTATCGGGAAAACATGGCAATTACACCGACATATCAGCAACTGGCTGATGAGGGCATTGTTTTTAAAAATGCTTATTGCAACAACCCGCTTTGTGTACCGTCGAGGATGTCAATGATGATTGGACAATATGCTGTTCAAAACGAGATTTATGATAATGGAAGCGTATTGAATAGTGAAACCCCTTGTTTTACCCATCATTTAATTTCTGCGGGATACCAGACTGTTCTTTCCGGGAAAATGCATTTTATTGGTGCTGATCAAAGTCATGGCTTTCAGGAACGTTTAACAACAGATATATATCCTGCAGAAATTAGCTGGATACCAAATTGGCAGGTGGATGATAAGCCGATTCCGTTTAAGAAGAAAGGACATAGATCTCAAGAAGCTATTTCCAATCTTCGACGCAGCTTTTTTGTTAACGATAAACCTGAATGGAATAAATTTCAGCAATATGATGAATTAGCAACATTCAAGGCACTGGAGTGGTTGCGTAAACGAAAGTTGCGATCTTGCGAAACTCCATTTTTTTTATGTGTTTCTTTGACAAACCCTCACAATCCTTATGTTGCAAATAAAAAACTGTTTGATTTATATAAAGACAGGGAAATACCTATGCCTGATGTGCCATATCTCGCTTATGAAAAACTTGATAATTTGAATGATAAATGGCTTCAGGATGGTAGTCAATATTTTGATGATAGACATACAGATGATGTTAGAAAAGCCAGAAAAAATTATTTTGCACAAAGCACATTTACTGATCAGAAATTAAAACAACTAATAGATGGTTTAAAAGAAACAGGAGAGTATGAGGATACTTGGATAATTGTTACCAGTGATCATAGTGATATGATAGGTGAGCGTGGGTTGTTTACAAAAAAACATTTTTGTGAGCAGTCAATACGTGTACCGTTGATTATAAAACCACCGACAGCTGTAGAACATAAGAAAATTGAAACAAATGTATCATTAATTGATATTTTCCCAACATTACTTGATATGGCTGGAATTTCAGATTCCAGTCATGATGGAGAAAGCCTGTTATCCATATCCCAAGAAAACAAAGCTAGAAACCGGGAAGTCATTAGTGAAATAACATCCGAAGGTATTAGAGCACCTATTTTAATAATAATTGACAATAATCATAAATATGTCAATATCTATAACCCTTATACAAAACAAGATGAAGAACTTCTTTTTGATATGAAGTCTGATTCTGCTGAATTGATCAATCTTTCACAGGATAAATCGGGAAAAAATCAGAATATCATAGGTACTATGCGGAGAAAAGCATTAAAACATAACTGGAACGGGGAAAAGCTATACAAGCAAATTTGCCAGTCCCAAAAAGAACGTAAATTCGTAAGAAATGCCATGGCGCAGTCAGGTGGATCATGGTCATTTCAGCCGGAAGTCTCTGATATCGACGATGAATTGATTTACAGACGCGTTTCTTGGTGAAACTAATAGATAGAGAAAAATAAAAGGAATTGAAAAAATGACAAAAAAAAAGAATATCCTGTTTTTTATGTGTGATCAGCTCAATCCTTATGTATTGAGCCCCTATCGCGAAAATATGGCAATTACCCCGACCTATCAACAACTGGCTGATGAGGGAGTTGTTTTTGAAAATGCCTTTTGTAACAGTCCGCTGTGTGTACCATCGAGAATGTCAATGATGGCGGGTAAACCTGTTTCTGAATTAAATACATTCAATAATGCCGGTATCCTGAACAGTGATGTACCCTGCTTTACTCATTATCTTGCCAACGCTGGGTATCATACTGTTCTTTCCGGGAAGATGCATTTTATTGGTACTGATCAGTTTCATGGATTTGGACAACGACTTACAACAGATATTTATCCAGCAGCGGGCTGGGTGGCAAATTGGAATAACAGGCCGGGTGGTGAAGGGAAAAAGGCAATACTCGGAGACAAGAATGCCCCTGACTGGAACCGTTATGCCGAGTATGATGAGCTTGCAACGACAAAAGCGATTGAGTGGATCAGGAAATACACAATTAAAGATGCCAGCAACGATAAGCCTTTTTTCCTATGTGTATCATTGACCAATCCCCATCACCCATATACAGCGCCGAAAGAGTTTCGGGATATGTATAGCGATCGTGACATCCCCATGCCGGAAACGAAGCCTTTGCCGCTGGATAAAGTGGAATTTTTAAATGACAAATGGATGCGTGAAGGTCATCCATGGTGTGAGAATATTAGCGATGCTGAAATCAGAGAAGCCCGCCTGAATTATTTTGCGCAAACCACATTTACTGATTTAAAATTGAAGCAGATGATTGATTGTTTGAAAAAATTTAATCTTTATGATGACACCTGGATAATTGTCACCAGTGATCATAGTGATATGCTCGGAGAAAGAGGATTATTTACAAAAAAACATTTCTGTGATCAATCAATTAGAGTGCCGTTAATAGTAAATCCTCCTAAAGGAACCAAGATCAAAAAAATTAAAACAAATGTCTCTTTATTGGATATGTTCCCCACGTTTCTTGACATAGCTGGCACAGAAGAGTTTCCTGAACTAAAAGGCGAGAGTCTCCTTTCTTTTATGGATTCCAGTAATAAATATGAACTGGACAGGGATGTAGTCATTGAATACGCCGGTACATCTGTATTAGCTCCAGTTTATACAATATGCAACGCGCAGTTCAAGTATGTCAATACATATAATCCTGCTGAGGATTCTTTTGAAGAACTGTTGTTTGATCTGGAAAATGATCCAGGTGAAAGTAAAAATATTATCACAAAAGATACAAGTTTGAATATCGTCAATACAATGAGAAAAAAATTAGCAGCAGCTGGTTGGGACGGACGCGCATTATACAGCAGGGAACTTAAACATCAGCACAACCAAAAATTAATCAATGAGGCAGAAAGCTTAAGTGCCCTTGCGTTGACATGTATGCCTAATGATCTTGATATTAATGACAATGATTTTTATGTCAGAGACAAAGGTATGAATTATTTTCCGTCTAGGATAGTTATAAAAGAATGAAACTGATGAACCAAACGTAGCAAAAAGGTTTTTTGCCGATAATAGTGTTTGTCAAAATTGGGTAATTATGAAAAAGAGACAGCAAAAAATAAAGAGTTGCGCGAAATTTCAAGTCAGATGGCTGAAAATAGCTTTTCAGCCGGACTTTTTACAATATTAACCAATGGAGGTCAACGGCAGAGCAAAATATAAGTCAAGATGAATGCTCCGAAAAAACGTTTTTTTTCAGAAGAAGTAATTTTTTAACACTAAACTATTACCGAAGGAATACACAATGTTAAAGAAAAAATTTATACTGTTAATAATTTGTATGTTAAATTTTGTTATTTCCAATGCGGCAACTTATTATATAAAGCCAAGTGGAAATGACAGTCTGGACGGCTTAAGTATTGCTAATGCCTGGCAGACAATTTCCAAGGTCAACAGCTGTAATTTCTTAGCGGGAGACATTATATTATTCGAGGCTGATGGCGTATGGCGTGAACAACTTAACATAACGAGGTCAGGAACGGAAAATAATCAGATTACTTTTGGTCGATATGGAGATGGCGATAACCCGTTGTTTAGATGTACAGATCTAATTTCAGCTTCTCAATGGAGTCTGGTAGAGCCGCTCTCGCAGATAATCCCTCCGACGCTGCCGACAACTGGGAAACAGGTTTATTCTTACGTCCATTCAGGAGTTTGGCGCTCTTATAGTTTACTCGATAATACAGAACGAAGAACGTCAGTATACTATAATAGAATGGCAGTAAATGTTTATGATTTATTAACTGATAAACAAGTTGGCTGGGGACACAATCAAGTAATTTACTATCGCAGCGATAGCGGAATAAATAATGATTTAGAGGTTGGCATGAGGCCCTTCGGTATTTTTTGTAATGATGTATCCAATATTTTAATAACAGGTATTGACTGTCAGGGGCCGAATGCAGTGGTAGTATCTGCAAGCATAGCGCAGCGCAGTCCCATTTATGTTGATGAGCTTTGTGAAAATATTTTTATAAAAAATCTATCTGTTTTTAATGCAAGCGGCTCTGGAATTCGTGCCGGCTATTGGGATTCTGCTCAGCAATTGGTGTTCGGGCCTTCCAATGTGATATATGAAAACCTTAGATCTTACGACAATGGCAGTACTGGTATTTATCATTCCGGCAGTGGGCAGATTTTAAATTGTAAAATTTATAATTGTGCCAATTTACCTGATGATATTGATGGCGACAGAGGTGGCATAGGCATACAAGGAGGACCAAACTTAATTAAGGGAAATGAAATATATAACATAGGTCACACTGATACGAAGCAGGGCGATCAGGCTATCTGTCTTTTTGAAGCAGACGGCAAAGTAGAAATAATTAATAATTATATACACGATGTTTGCATAGGCGGCATAGGTGTGATGGGGCCATATGTTGGGCATGTCGTAGCATACAATATCATCAACCGTTTTGGTAATTCTGTGCATACTGGAGATACGTCAGGAAAAATAGCCGGTATAAAAGTGGCTAACGCGACTGAGGTAAAAATTCATAATAATGTTATTGCCAATGGCGGAACTCATGGAAGTGCAATCGGTCTATTTATTGATAAGATAAACGATGATATAGAAGTAAAAAATAATATTTTTTATAATAATTACAGTAGTGATTTAAGAATGAACTACGCCGCTACTCCTACCGGTTTTGTCTCGGATAATAATATTTTTTACAAAAGCAATTATGATAATAACTGGGTATGGATCAACAGTTATTATGATACGCTTGCACTATGGCAGTCAGGCCAAACCCAGGATAGTCTTTCTACTGTTTCTGATCCGACGTTTAAAAATGCTTCCCTGCTTACGCTTGACAGTCATTTTCAATTATTGACGGGTTCACCTGCAATTAATACTGGTTCTTCATTAGGATATATTTTTGACTATGCAAACGGATTTATTGATGATGATTATCCTGATTTAGGGGCATGGGAAACAGGAGCAGAAGTTACCTCCAGTATTCTTAAATATCAAGATGATCCAAATGCCATGTTGATTTTACATCTTGACGAAGGTCAGGGACTGGCTCTTGACTCATCGGCTGAAGGCAATGACCCATCAAGTTCTGACGGCGTCTGGAGCAACAGTGATGGCGGTAGAGTCGGAGATAAAGACAATATATTAGATGGTTGTCATTTGGTAATGGATGGAACAAGCGCTGGCTCTGGTATTATTATACCGTATGATATCAGTTTAGTTCCAACAGACAGTTTTACCTTTGCCGGCTGGTTTAAAATTGATGAGACGCCCAGCGGTGCTCAGGCGCTTGTTTCTTTTAAGACTGCATCAGGAAATGCCAGATTTGCTTTGGGTGTAAATCAAAATAGACAAATAACTACCAGTATAAGAATTAATGGTACCGCTTACTATAATGCCACTGCTCAATCTGCTATTACTTTAGGTGAATGGTTTCATTGCGCTTTCACTTTTAAAAATGATGCAAGCGATATTGCAAAATATACTTTATATTTAGACAGTGTAAATGTCGTATCAGAAACGAATCTTCCTGGCGATGATTTTTGGAATCCCGGTAATGTTTTCGCCTTGGGTTGCAATTATATATCGGGCACTAAAAGTGCTTTTTTCAAGGGAGCAATGGACGAGATAATCTGGACCAAAACTTATATAGATGATAATGGAATTGCGGAAATTTATAATCGAAGAATGTTCCCGGCAAAATTTGTGGAAGATGATTTCACGATGTTTGCTTTGCATCTTGATGAAGGAACCTCAATCCCGGTGGATAGTTCACTGAACGGAAATGATATCATTAACTTTGCCGGGACCTGGCAGACAGGTGATGGCGGCACAATAGGGCCGGAAGCAAATTATATGTCAGGATATCATATAAGTATGGATGGAACATCAAGCGGTGCTGGTTTTTGTGTAGAATATGATACTTCTATCGTTCCAGAGAATTATTTTACTTTCTCCGGCTGGTTCAGAATTGATACGACACCCAGCGGTTCTCAAACATTGGTATCTTTTAATAGCGCGTCAGGAAATACCCGATTTGCTTTGGGTATAAATCAGAATAGACAAATAACTACCAGTATAAGAATTAATGGCACAGCTTACTATAATGCAACTGCTCAATCTGTCATTACCTTAGGAGAGTGGTTTCATGTTGTATTTGTTTACGAAAATGATCGTGTGAATATTGCTAATTATGAATTATACATTAATAGTAATAAAGAAGTTGCCAGTTTCGATTTAACTGGAGATGCTTTCTGGACTCCGGGAAATCATTTTAGTATTGGATGCAATTATACTAATGGACAAAAAGGAGGGTTCTTTAATGGTTATGTAGACGAGCTTATTTGGCTCAGAAAAGCAATTTCGTCTACTGAAATCAGGGAATTGTATCATCGACGTAAATAAAATTGAAATATCATGATTACTCAGGAGTCAGAATGAGAATTTTGACTGCCTGAGTTGTCATAAAACATTAAAAAAAAGGAAATCTATATGTTTAAATATAACTGTCTTGCGGTATCAGCTATTTTACTTGTACTAACAATTCCAATGTTTGGGGAAACTGTTAACCGGGGGACGAATTCCGGCAGGAGAACTGGAGAGCTGTTATCAGGCGGTGATTTTGAAAAAATTAATAATTTCAGTGACCTGATCAATAATGGCTGGGGCAGCACATTCCGGGAATCAATGAAAGATATTGGTCTGGAAGTCGCAATTAACTCTACTGTCAGCCATAGCGGCAAAAAATCTGTTATGTTAAAAAGTTCAATTCCCCGAGTTTTACATATCTCAACTCCTTATCTAACTGTTGCATCTGGAGCTAAGATAAATGTATCTGTATGGGTTAAACTTGACGCTGTAAAGACTGGTGCTAAAGCTTACTACAAAGCCAGATTAGGTTATTTTTGTTATGATAAGGACAAAAAAATAATTCCCGGCGGTGCAAAGAGTTTTTATACTAAAGATGGTACTGTCAACTGGGAAAATATCAAAAGAACGATAACCTGTCCTGCGGGAACAAAGTTTTTGAAAATATATGCCGAACTGAAAGTATGTACAGGAACCTTATATATTGATGATTTATCAATTACCGCTTTAGGTGATGCTTCCTCACCTGTTAAAACAACTTCTATTCCAGTTAAACACCAGATGCCTAAACTGACAAGCGAAAAACTTTCCGATATGGATAAGATTATGCTGGCTGATATGGCTGCAAAATTTCAGGGAAACGGTAAAATTATTTTCAGCTGCGAGTCTTTTGAGAAATACAGGGATAGTTCCCACCTGTTTGCCAGTGGGTGGAATAAAATTTCCGGTGGTAATTCCAGTATAACTTTGACAGATCGTATTGCTCACAGTGGTAAGAAATCTATCTTCATTACTTCACAGGATGCTCGAATAACCCATATCAGTACTCCCAAAATCAGAGTTAATGAAAATGTGAAAATTAATATTTCATCTTGGTTAAAACTTGACAATGTCGTAACCGGCAAGAAGGGCTATTTTAAAGCGCGTTCCGGTATTTTCTTTCTCGACAAAGCGGGAAAAGTTTTGCGCAGCGGCAGCAAAGTTTTCATAACTAAAGATGGTTCTACTGACTGGTTGCCAGTCAATTATTCAACTTACACTTTGCCAGGTACTCATTATATAAAATTATGGGCTGAACTGAAAAAGACCACGGGAAATATTTATTGGGATGATCTAGTGGTCGTTCAAGTCGGGGATGGAGTTTCTTTAAAAGAACTATTTGTTGGTTCGAATCCATATAGCGCTCAACCGATTATTATTCCCAAGCCGCTTAAAGAAAATTATACCGCTCTATTTGATCCTGGACGTAAGGTGAAAATTAGCTACTTCGCCGATGATCAGATTATTCAGGAACAGATGACTGCTTTTTTAACCAGACTTGGTGCTGCTGAAGTAAAAGATAATTCTTTTAGTACCCATATTCTTATCGGTAGACCAACTGATAAGGATATTTCAGCAATATTAGGCGAAGCTTATTTAAAGTCAAGCGCAACTAATCTGGGCAAACAGGGGTATCTTGTTTATGCCGCAAAAGTCGGGGCAAAACATATTATTGTGCTTTGCAGCACTGGTCGGCAGGGACGTTATTTTGCCTGGCAGAGTTTAAAGCAGATGCCGGTTTATCAAAATGGCCGTTACTATTTGATGGGTGGTACAATTATTGATAAGCCTGGCTACAAAGAGCGGGGAATGGTGTTTGGCAGTATTCAACGTTGGTATGAAGGGCCGTACAATAACGTGAGCAAAAAGTTTGAAGGCTGGAGTTATCGCCGCCGCTTCCAGGCTCTTAAATTTAATCTTTTATTTTTAGCTGGTAACGGACTTGCCAGCTACCACCAAATGGCAGTTCCATTCAGTCAGAGTGTTATTGATAATTATGCAAAACTGTATGATGATTGTCAAAAATATTATATAGATGCGATGGTGGGGGTTCGTCCGTATCGGCAAAAGCCCCGCCCCGGTAGAGAAAAAGGCGGGGTTGTATACTCTTCAGAAAAGGATATAAAAGGCGTAGCCGATAATCTGATAACCTTATACAAGATCGGTTTCCGTTCGTTATATATCGCGGAAGATGACATGGTGGAATCTGCTTTTCTTCAGTATAAACAGGATAAAGAGCGCTTTCGGAATCAGGGAGAAGCGCATGCCTATTTTGTAGGTGAAATATATAAAAGAGTTAAAAAAAGCTGTCCGGATTTTAGGTTAATTTTTTGCGCTACCGCTTACTCCGGTGATGCTGTCAGTATGCCGGAATCTTATAAAACATATTGCCGTTCTATGGCTCGAATGCCGTTAGATATTTCTTTGGTTTACACACAGCCTGACAGCAAGAGTGTAACCTGGTACCGTAAATTGACCGGTGGGCGCAAAATTCACACTTGGTCTAATTTTTATACAGTACTTTATGGCTATAAAAAATATAATGTTTTTCCGGTTTTCCCAATGCCTTATGGAGGCGGTGATGCTACTTTAGACAAGTATACAGAATCCCATTTCTTTTTAATTACAGATAAACCTACCTCTATGATTAGTACTTTTACTGCGGCTGATTATATGTGGAATCCTGCCCGATATCAAGCCAGGAAATCTTTTAAACGTGCTTTCTTTAAAGTTCGCCGATTATTAAAACAGATGGAACGTGGTGAAAAAGTAGAGCAGTATCGACTGGATCAGTTTCGGAGAATCAAAACAGAAATCGCGAAACTGGAAGTTAAATATAAATGATTTTTTTAGAAAAAATTTAAAATATTTGAATATTGTATGATATTATCAATTTGAAAAAGAGAAAAAATGCATAACTTTTATTCTGAAATATTAGATCTCCTTTCCGGCGATCATCATTATATGATGCTCGCTGCATATCGTTGTTTGCCGGAAAATCAACAGGAAATTACTAAAAAAGAAGCTGGGCTGTTAATCAGGTATTTTTGTGAACTGCCTGACTGCGGCTGGTCAATTTTCGGCACTCTCGGAGAATGGGAAATAAATAATCATTTTTCCTATAACATCAGGCGCGACTTAAATGTGTCTCATTATCTGGGATGGAACCCGGTGACCAACACTGGAGAACGGTTCGGACATGACTTTGCCGGTAGTCGTATTGCTATACCGCTACTGCTGGAGAAAGCAGTTGGAGCCCTGCAGCGGGGAAATTTGCGGGACGGATTGGCATTTGCCGGAGCTGCTTGTCATTATTTTCAGGATGCTGTAACCTTTCCAGAACAACAAACGCTTCACCGCAGATGTTTAGCTGAAGTACTCGAGATTGATCCCGGCAATTATAAACCCGGTATTCTGTTTAAAAATGCCCAGGAAATCCCTCGTGCAATAAATAACATATACACCAGCAGGATTCAACCGCTTTTGGCTGACTATGCAGGCAAAATCCGACAGTCCATTTTTGATGGAGATTCAGTTTTACGCAGAAAACTTCACAATCAATGCGATATTTTAGGTGCTCATATTACTGCTGATGTGCTCTACACGGTGCTTGCTTTATATCAAGCTGGCGACACTGATGATGCTGTAAATAGATTGGAACAGTTCGATAATATTGATGAGGAAAAACTTCCCGCCGGATATTTTATTGATCGTGATGATAATGAAGTCTTTCAAGGTTATGCGGCAGTCGAGGGAAATTACCCGCGTGGTTTGAGTTTAAGGTTGACGCCAGGACTGCAATTGCGGCTTTCCGCAACGGGGAACAGTGAAGTTCGCTGGAAACAAAGTATAGTTGATTCTATTCTTGTAAATGCTCCCGGAAAATATTATTTAAAGGCGAGTGCGTATGCCATTGATTGTACCGGTGACAATGGACTTCGGGTATTGCTGTATGATGACTGCTGGTCGGTTAAAGATAAAATAACAATTTTTTTTAAAAATGTTAATGGCTGGCAGCATATTGAACATTCTATCGAAGTCGATAAAAATGTCAATGCTATTGGAATTGAGTTCTTTTCTCGAAATAATAGAGGAACAATTCTTTTGGATCACTGGCGGGTTGCCGATTTTTTACTGGAAGATGAAAAGTTATCATCGGGTAGTAAAAAAGTAAAATTATCATTAACGCCAAGTAACGGATATTATCAAAAAGACGACTCTTCATTCGCTGACCAAAATGAACCTGTTACCAGCGTAAGAAATAACATAGCGGCCAGTATTTCAGCTGGTGACGAGTTTGTTTTTGACGGCAAATCGTTTATCGAAATCCCCTGGCATCCGCTTTATGCGCCGTTGCAGGTAAAAGCAACTTTTGAGCTAAGCCTTATGCTTTATCCAGCGTGTGCGGATGGAGAAATTATGATGAGTGCGGTGCCGAATCGTGAGCCAATGAGTGGCTGGCGGTTGTTTATAAAAAATGGGAATTTATCTGTGGCTGTTTATAATGGAAGTAGAGAATATGTTTTTGAAATAGAAGATACTCCGTTGCTACCTGAGACATGGCATTCAATAAACTTAAAGCTAACTCCTGAAAATAAAATCACCGTTGATTTGAACGGTAATGTTTCATCAGCAAAGGCTGATTTTCCTAGAATCTACAGTAACTCTGGACACTTTATTGGAAGTTATGCTGGAATTAGTAACTGTTTAACCGGAAGGATAAAAAATCTACAGATTTTTTCACCCTCAACCGAAATAGATATAGGGAATTGATATGAATAATCGAGAACGTGTTCATGCAATAATGAATTATGAGAAGTATGATCGCATGCCAATAGTTAATTTCGGGCTTTGGGATGAAACGATTGAAATGTGGATCAAAGAAGGGCATATAAGCGCTGATGAAGCTAAAGGTTTCAATGGTGGTAATCCTCCACCGGATGCAATGAAAAGACTCGGGTTTGATTTTCGCTGGGGTTCCCGTTTCAGCGGTAAAACAGGGCTTGACCCGGCATTTGAGAGAACAGTAGTCGAAGCATTGCCGGATGGTTCAAAAAAAGTAAGAGATTCTTCTGGCGTGATCGTTCTGCAAATGCCTGACGCCGGCTCAATTCCGGCAGAGATAGACCACTTGCTCAAAGACCGGAAATCATGGGAAGAGCATTTTCTTCCACGCCTTCAGTTTTCAGAAGACAGAATAGATTTTGAGCTTTTGAAAAAAATTAAAAGTGAACAGGATGATAGAGAGGAAGCTCTTGGAATTTATTGTGGGAGCATGTTGGGCACAATTCGTAACTGGCTCGGCCTTACAGGAATCAGCTATCTTTGGGTTGATGATCCTGAACTCTATGATGAAATTATTAATACTTCCGCAGACCTTATATATAAATGCCTGGAAACTATTTTGCGAACAGGAATAAAATTTGATTACGGTCATTTCTGGGAAGATATCTGCTGCAAAAACGGACAACTCGTAATACCGTCCGTGTTTGATGAAAAATGCGGACCGCATTATAAGCGCATCACAGACTTGCTGAAGCAACACGGGATAAATATAATTTCTCTGGATTGCGATGGTCTGATAGACTCGCTAATCCCGACTTGGCTCAATAACGGCGTCAACATCATGTTCCCCATAGAAGTCGGCACCTGGGGTGCCAGTATTAAACCATGGCGAGAACAATACGGCAAAGAATTGAGAGGGGTTGGCGGCATGAACAAAAATGCTTTTGCAAAAGACTTTGCTGCTATTGATGCTGAAATAGAAAGACTCAAGCCTTTGATTGAACTTGGTGGCTTTATCCCTTGCCCCGACCATAGAATTCCCCCGGATGCAAAGTGGGATAATGTTCGCTATTATTGCGAGCAAATGCGTAAGTTATTCTAAAATAGACAATTGCAATTGGGGAGGAGTCGACCATATTCTAGAAATTGACAAAAAGGTGCGTAATTCATTAGGTGTTCAATGTCGTGGTGGGCAAATGGAACAACCATGAGTTAAAAGAGGACGATTTTCCTATGGCTATTATTTTTTTGTCCTTGATATTGGTAAAATTTCAGGCTACAATACAGTTATTGGACTTATTTATATGTTAGTTTTTAAACAAGGTAATTTCATGAGAGCGCCAAGCGAAGCTGGTGCAAATAAGTTGGATAATCCAACCTAGGTAAAGCCTAACCAGCAGCCTAGAACTGAACCTCGTGCATAGTAGCGGTAACAAACTATGTGAAGCCGAGGTAAAG
>JAKIUY010000118.1 GCA_021647315.1 Victivallaceae bacterium | reverse complement strand
ATCTCCTACGGAGATTTTTATGCGCTTTTTTTAAGAGTTGAAGCTGGCGCTTCAAAAATACAATGCTAAATTAAATTTATCATATCATAGGAAAAAATCATTTACACAAAATTATGGACTCACCCAACTTGATTTTACATGAAAATCCTTGAAGAGAAAATTGGCTTTCCAGTTGTGACGATATCTCACTGGATTAGAATCGAACGGATTACCCCAATAAGTTTTATTATTGGTATACATTGGGCTACTAGAGTAGTAGCGAGGCAATGCTCTATGACTCCCTTGTGTTGTCCTAAGACGTTTTTCAATTACTAAAACCGAGTTTTTTGTAACGTTTTTAAAACTTTTAGCTATTTTAAGAAGGTTATTATCATTAGAATCGATTCCCCACCCGCCGGTAACTGTATACGGTAGTACTCCTGAGCCGGCAACATCAGGTACTGTCGGACTGTAAGAAATACGACGTGAAACATTTGGGTATTTGCCAAAGTCGGTTGCCGGACACTCAAACATGGCTTCTTTTTTAATATTGGTTTTTCTTAACAGATAACCGCTGAGCTTATCATCCCACTCACCTTTGCCACTTATTACCGGTAAATATTCGTTATTATCATCTATATAGAATACGGTAGCAAGCCCAATCTGCTTTAATTTATTAGTACAAGCGATCGATTTTGCCGTCTCGCGTGCCATGTTTAAAGCCGGTAATAGCATTGCTGCAAGAATCGCGATTATAGCGATTACAACCAATAATTCTATAAGTGTGAATAACCTCTTACTCTGTGTCCATTTTTTTAGTTTCTTTTTCATCATCACTTCTCCTACTTTGGGTTTTTTAGCTATGAACCATTCATAGCTTTTTTATAATTTACTCTTGCTACTACTGCTAACATTTAAAACTATTATTGTCGTCATTACCTCCTCGAATGTTGATATAGTTATCACTAATGGCTATATGCTGCCTGAACCTGCCCACAATCGGCGGTTGCAATTGGTGCGGTTGATTCACGGATAATTAGTTTAACGGGTAATCTTATTTCCTGGATTGGAACTTGGTGCTTTACTTCATTGATTAGAACTTCCGCCGCTTTTTTGCCCATATTAATAAAAGGTTGCTTAACTGTTGTCAGCGGCGGCGTTGACAATTGTGTATAGATCAATCCAGCATAACCGATAACAGAAATATCTTCCGGTATTTTCAAGCCCATAGAAGTTACAACCTGAATCACCTTCATTGCAATTGGATCACTGTTACAGAATATTGCGGTTGGTTGCTGTTTAGTCAATAACTGCTGGATTGTTGTTATAAATGATTCCATAAGTTTAGACTTTTGGGGGACAATGCAAGTGAGTTTATCATTTTTGGCAATGCCGGCATTTGCCAGTGCACGGTGATAGCCGGTATTACGCATGGCAGAAAAGGCATTTTCTAGGCTGTTAGAAATATTAGCAATCCTGTGATGACCAAGCTTCAACAGGTACTCAACAGCTAACTGCGCACCGGCTATGTCATCAGATATTACCCGTGAACACCAGTTATGCGAAAAGCTATTGTCAACCAGAACGATTGGCATATCAAAATTCTGCAGTTCCTGATGCAGAAAATCCAATTGATGCTCTGTAAGTGAACGACAGATAACTCCGCTCAGGCGTTGCTCTATGCATTGCTTGGCAATATTTTCAATAGCTGTCTGCTCATCTAACGGGAAAAATTTCAGCAGGTAATTAGAGACAGCACATGATGTTGCTACACCATTAATTATTTCCATAGTGTAACTGGCTTCCATGATTCCGATAAAACCAAATACATTTGTCATGCCAGTCCGCACAGAACGTGCTATCTCATTGCGCCGATATCCCAACTCTGCGGCTATTCTTTCAATTTTTGCTACAGTTTCAGGATTGATATTCAACCCTTTTTCATGATGACGACCATTCAAAACATAAGAGACTGTCGCCCGGCTGACACCGGCTGCTTCCGCTACTGTTTTCATTGTTACCATCATTGATTTCCTTTTATTTACTCGATTCAATAACTACAGTTTACTCGATTAAATAGAAAAAGCAAGTCCCTTTTGAAAAAAATCAAAAAAAATCTTGTCAATCCTGCCTAAAAAGTTCCGGCAAAGACGGTTATGTCCATTTGCGTAGATTAGTGGCTCTGCTAGCTTTTTTCCTGTTCCAGGAACAGTTCAAAGATCAGCATTGACCAGAGTGGGTAGCTGTAGTCGGCTTTGGCGGTGCAATGGCTGTTGATTAATTCTTCGGTTGACTGACGGTTGAAAAAGCCTGTTTTGACGGCTTGACCGTCAAGCAAATGACTGCGCAGCCGTTCCTGCCATGGGCCTCTGAACCAGGCGGCGATCGGTACACCGAAACCTTTCTTGCCGCGGTTGCGCAGTTCATCGGGAATCATTTTACTGAAGGCACTCTTAAGAATATGTTTTCTGGAACTGCCGAATTGTTTGTAATTGAAGGGCAGGGATGCGGCAAACTCAACCAGTTCATGATCCATGAACGGGCTGCGCAGTTCAAGTGAACAGGCCATTGACGCGATATCAACTTTGGTCAGAATATCTCCCGGCAGGTAGGAATGAATGTCGGTTTCAAGCAGTTGTTCAATCTTATTTGATGCCGTGGTGCAGTCACGGATCGAGTTTATTACCTGGCCGGTGGCGTAAAAATTGCTATCTTTGAACCAGTCACCGTAAAGGCGCTGTTTCAGCTTTTCAGGGAAACGGTTGATAATATTGAAGTAACGGTCTTCGGGGTTATCGGCAATAACTGACAGCAGGCGCTGGGCGCGTCCCGAACGGCTGCGTTCTTCAATTTTTGCCGGCAGCATGGTTTTTAATATTTTGCAGGCAGTTTTTCGCATGCCAGTTGGAATGCAGTCGAGCCATGCGGCATATTTCATTACCAGATAACGTTCATAGCCGGCAAACATCTCATCCGCGCCGTCACCGCTCAGGACGACGGTAATCTGTTGCCGGGTAAATTCACTGAGCATAAAGGTTGGTAACATTGAGGCATCGCTGTACGGTTCGCCATAATGCTGTACCAGCTTTTTCAATAAATCAAAATCGTCAGGGTTTACCGTTTTTATATGATGATCGAGCGGGTGGCGAGCTGATTTACTGATGGCGCGTGATGCCTGCATGGCGTAACTGCGTTCATCATAAAGTTGCTCCTCAAAGCCGATCGTAAAGGTTTTGACCGGGTGATCGCAGAGCTGCCCCATGAGTGCGGTGATAATGGTCGAATCAAGACCGCCGGATAGAAATGCTCCGTATGGAACATCTGACATCAGCCGTTTTTTTACTGCCCTGGTTAGCAATTCACGCAGCCGCTCTTCAGCATCATAAAAACTAAGTTTGGTTTTACGGGAAAAATCAGGTTGCCAGTATTGTTCCAATTGCCGGTTGCCGTCAGCTGTATTGATAATCATACTGTGGGCAGGTGGGAGTTTGAAAACATTGTGATAGACGGTATGCGGTGCGGGAATATATTGCAGGGAAAAGTAGTCATGCAGTGCCTGGTTGTTGAGTATCCGCGGCATCTCAGGATGCTGTTTCAGGGCACTTAATTCACTGGCGAAAGCAATTGTTTTATCCGTAATAAAGTAGAAGAGTGGCTTTTGCCCCAACCGGTCGCGTGACAGTAACAGCCGTGCTGATTTTTCATCATAAATTGCCAATGCGAACATACCGTCAAGCTGGTTGATGCATTCAGTACCGTACTCTTCGTAGAGATGAACAATTACTTCGGTATCACAATTGGTTTTAAACTGGTGGTGGCGTTTTTCAAGTTTTTCCCGCAGTTCAAGATGGTTATATATTTCACCATTGAAGATGATCCAGACAGTGCCATCTTCGTTGCAGAGCGGCTGTTGGCCGTTGCATAGATCAATAATTGCCAGTCGGCGGTGCGCCAAAGCGACATTGCTAAAACATTTTATGCCGGAGTCATCCGGGCCGCGATGCGTTATTGCCTCGCTCATGTTATGGAGAACACTTTGGTCAGGCATCGTGTTGAAAGATATTATTCCGGCGATTCCACACATTTTTTAGTTACCAGTTGTAATAGTTAACGTTGTCTGGAGTAACGTTTTTTGCTGTTGTCACTGCTGTATGGTGTAAATTCGACTCCGGTGTCCGGGTCGACAATCTTGAAGTTCTCGCGATGCATTGTTGTATCAGCTCTGAAACTTAAGTTTTTACCATACTTATCTTCAAGTTCGCCCATGAGTCTGGCATCGGCATTTTTCATGCGTGCCAGGACAGTCGGATGCATGAAGATTCTGAAAGAAATATCCTTTGACTGATTGCGTTTCATTATTTCATTGAGGCGTCGTTGAATTTCCACGCTCATTGACATGGATGATTTGACTTTGCCGGTACCGCTACAGTATGGACATGATGCATAAACTGTATCTTTAAGACTTTCATATTCACGTTGGCGGGTCATCTCCATCAGTCCGAGGCGGCTGATGGGCAGTAATCTGGTTTTGGCACGGTCGGATTTCACCAGTTTACGCATTAGTTTAAATACCGCATCACGGTCTTTGGCATAGCGCATGTCGATAAAGTCGATGACTACCAAGCCACCGATATTGCGTAATCTGAGTTGACGTGCTACCTCTTCTGCGGCTTCAAGATTGGTTGCAATAATAGTTTCCGGCTGGTCTTTTGCCGAGCGGTTTTTGCCGCTGTTGACATCAATTGCGATTAACGCTTCAGTTTCGTCAATGCAGATATAACCACCACTGGGCATCTGAACTTCACGGTTGAAAATAGCATTCACCTGACTTTTGATTTTGTAATACTCAAATATCGGCTGAGCCCGGTTATATTGATAAACCCGGTTGGAAAGTTTTTTGCCGCCGAATTTGTTCAGTGCCTGATATATCTGCCGGTATGATTTGCTGTCGTCAACAATAATCTCATCTATATCCTCGGTCATGAAGTCACGGATCGTTCGTTCAAGCAAATTCGGTTCGGAATAGACCGCTGACGGTACAACTGGATTTTCCATGGACTCTTCAATATGATGCCAGTAATCAAGCAACATATCCATGTCGCGTTTGAAGAAGACGCTTTTACGCCCCTCGCCAACGGTTCGGCAGATTAAACCCATGCCGTCAGGAACATCAAGTTCGGAGAGAATTTTCCGCAGCCGGTTGCGTTCCTGGGAATTATCTATCTTGGAGGATAATCCGATATGTTCGGAGTAGGGCATCATGACCAGAAAACGCCCAGCAATTGAGATATTGGTGGTTACTCGTGGTCCTTTGGTGCCGATAGGTCCTTTGGTAACCTGCACCAGCAACTCTGTCCCTTCCGGAAACAGTTCAGGAATATCTTTTATATCAATTTTCTGACGACGACGTTTCTGTTCACGTTCCATAATCGTCGGTTGTTTATGATTTTTCCGGGACAGCAGCTGGCGAAGTTTTTCGGAGATGCCTGTACTCTTTTTCTTCTCGGCTTTGTTAACTGGAATGTTGGCCATCTTATCCAGTTTTTCCTGACTTGCCGGAATCATATCCCAGTAGTGGAGAAAAGCATTTTTCCCGGTGCCGAGATCAACAAAGGCAGCTTGCAGTGATGGTTCGAGGTTGACAATTTTACCAATATAAACTGAGCCGACCGAGGTTTCATCCCCAGGGCGTTCGATGTTATATTCTTCGAGGCGTTGATTATTTAACAGTGCAAATCTTGTTTCCAGTTTTTCGCAACTAAGGATAATCTGTCTTTTTTCTTTTTCTTTTTGTGTTTGTGTTCCCATTGTAGTTTCGGTTTCATTACGAGGTGATTGCAGCAGTCCAATACGTCTATAATTTCCAGCAATATAGCCTAGTCTCCACCTGTCCTTCATAACTTTACGAAGTAGGAGCCTGATACCATAATAGAGACAAAAAATGTCTGTGCTGCTTTAAATCTGTCGTGGATACTCTTGCAAGTGCCTCTTACGTTAAAATTTATTTACATAAGGTCATTCTGTCGCTTTTTCATTTGACCACATTTATACTTTTCAGTATCGAAAAATTTATTACTCCGCATTATATCGTGCAGAGATTAGATTTTATTTCCTCATCTGTTTTCGCGCAACATAAAATTCCAAGCGTAAAGCGCGTTATTATACAGTAAAACTGCTTTTTCTAAAATGAGGACTATCTAATTAACCTATAAATATAACCGCTAATAGACAAAAGACAACCTGTGTTGTGCTAAAAGCAGAACAACTGTGCAGTAAATTGTAATACCTCACTCTAATTTTAGTAAGACAGCTGCTCCTGCACTGTCACAAAAAACGACGGCGCGCGGGAGCATCCGTCATACTGGGAAACGATGCATTTAAGTACAACACATGAAAATTTGAGTGAGCCCTAAAGCAATGTAATGCCTGATTGCACGTTGGGCTGTTGGAGTTCCTGCCTGAACGTCGCGACGGCTCCTGAAAGGAGAATCATTAGCATTGCTTTTTTATTTTTCGCTACGCAATGGTAGAGGATTCTGGCGGTGACACTCTTCAATTACCGCGAGCTGGCGCCGAACTTCCGCATGCTTGATGATCGGTTCTGCTCCATTGACAATTACGTCATAAACGTTATTATAAAGCTGCATGCTGTTAAAGCTGAAACCTTCTTCGTTGCTGCCGGTGTCATTATAGGTCCAGCTTTCTTCATTCCACGGCAAACCTTCGCTACAATAACCGCGATTCAGGCTCCATGGCTCCCACATTTGCTGTTTCGGGGCGTGTTCAGGATTAAAATATTTCCATTTTAGCCCTGAAGGTCCGCCGGTTAAACCACCGCAGGTGCCGGAAATATTATACATTTCACCCATTGGATAGGCGAGATAATTGCTCAGCAAAATTTCAATCATCGGACCTTTGCCATGCAGGGTCAATGCACAGAAATCTTCAGCATCGCCGCCGAATGGCTGAATTGAACGCATTTTGCAGAATACTTCCGGGGACTCTTCGCCGAAGAGCATAATTGCCTGGTCAACCGGATGTGGGCCAGTGTTGTAGAGATTACCACCGACACGTTCCTGCAGTGTCTGCCAATCCCAGCGCCGTGAAAATCCGCTCCAGACACTGCGGATATGGAGAATTTCACCGAGTACACCGGAGTCTATGACATCACAGATTTTCTGGAAAAATGGATAGAAGCGTGAATTTTGGAACTGATAGTAGACAGCACCGCTCTTTTTAGCGGTTGTCACCATATTGTCAAATTCAGCGACATTTTTCGCCGCCGGTTTTTCGCTGACCATATTGAGTCCCATTCCCAGGGCTTCCATCGCGGCTTTATAATGGAATTGACTCGGAGTGGCATTGACAAACAGATCAAGCTGATCTTTTTTCGCATTCTGCAATAATTCGTGATGATCATTGTAAACACTGCAATTCAGCTCTTTTTTCGCATCTTCGCGGCGTTCCGGCAGATTGTCGGCAACTGCGACAATTTCAAATTGTTCTTTATCAATTTTCAACCAGCGTGCATGGATGTCACGGCCACTTCTACCGAAACCGGCGATTCCTACTCTCAGTACTTTTTTACTCATTTTACTATTCCTTTTTTTATTATGGGCAATCCTGTACGGGGATTCCCATGATATATTATTATCGGGCAACCACGGGGGGATTGACCCTACATTATCGAACATCGAATTAATCACGTTTTGCGTGACATCGAAAAATTACCAAATGATCAAAAATCAAAAATTATTATCTTCCTACGGTTTGTTGACAATTTTATGCGGGATATATAGCTGAACAGGATTGTTACTGTAGTTGCTGATGGCTCCTGCTATCTGCTGCCCCATTTGCAGAAAATCCTGGAGAATTGAGGTTATTTTTACCCCGGTCTCCTGTTCAGAATCAATATTATCGAAATCTGAATAGAAGATTTCTTTGTTCAACTGCAGGTTGCGTTCTCTAACCAGCTGCAGTACCGCGCCGGTGTTACTGCGAGAGCCAGAAACTATGATGTTGGGGCAGGAGGGGTCAAGTTGCAGGTCATTAATCAACGTCAGATTATGCTGATGATTATTTGTATTCAAAGTTAATACCTGATAGAATTTGTCATATTTGGCACAGCTGTCTATGAACCCATTACGGCGTTCAGCGATAAAGAATGATTGTTGATCGACATCAAGATAAAAAAGCTTGCATTTGCCATCGAATCGGTTGATGAAATATTCGGTTATTTCACGCGTCGCCGCCCGGTGATTTGTTGAAATAAAGTTCAGGTCAGTAGTGTAACGATTAATTACCAGAACCTTGTGGCTGAACGGTTTTATTTTTTCCAGAATTTCATCCGGCGGCATTAGCCAGATAACCAGATCGTAATTAGTGATCTTCTGCAGATTACCGATGAACTCTTCCGGCGCATGAAACGAGACCGGATGATTCAGTGCCGTAACCATACCATGCATCAATGCGCTGAAATCATAAGCAGAAGCCATGCCTGAAGTTAAGGTTGATGATGATGACATAGCTGTAATAATTGCAACTTTTAACTGAGTCGTAGGTGTGGCAACAAATGTACCGCGATTACGGATTGCAGTTAACCAACCTTCACTGATTAATTCCTGTAGTGCTTTGTTGAGCGTCGCCCGGGTTACGGAAAAATGATGAATCAGTTCTTCGCGTACCGGTAACTGTTCGCCATGGCGTAGTTTGCCTCTGCGAATTTCCGCTATCAACTGCTCTTTTATCTGAATATATTTTGGTAACTTTTTCATTTTATACCCATTAAGGGTAGTTTTATACACAAGTGCACTATTATAGCTAGTTTTCAGTGCCTGTTTAAGTTTATTTGCGCAGCTCTTTACATACGCTTTTAGAGCGCAAAATGGTTTTAATTAGTTTATCTGGCTATTTACGCTCAAATGCAAAAGACAGATTATCCATGTAAAACTAGAGATATCTTTTTTTTTGTTAAAACTAGTATTAATAGAATGTATTAAAGAAAAAAAGCAAGTTTTTATTGAAATAAAATTTTATTTTTATTGTCGCAAAAGTAATGTATTGCAATTTTAAACTGCTATGATATATTCATTATTCAGACGGTACTCGAAAAGCTTTTTGAATGCTCCGCATCGCGGAAATTAAAGCTTTATCTTTTTCTGCCAGGTGATGTGGCGGACTGTTTTGCTTTGGGCTAGCCAGCGTTTTTCGAAATCACTTTTGATGTCTGCTATATCGGCACTCAGTGAACTGTTTTCAGTGAACAGTCCCGAGGCTTCGATTACTTTGCATACTGTCTCATAGTAATAGTCATCATCGGTGGCAAAATGAAACAGGCCGTTTGTTGCGAGGATTCGATGAATGTTGTTCATGAAATCAGAGCAGAGCAGGCGGTTGCCGCGGTGGCGTCCTTTGGGCCAGGGATCAGGGCAGAGAATGTGCAGGCGATTGATGGAACCGTCATGCAACATGTAACTGAGCAGGTGCCGTGCTTCAACCCGGAGCGCGGTGATATTTTCAATAGCTTCACGCTCGTTGCGTTTAACCAGCTTGCGCAAGCGTCCGATCATGACATCTGCCGCCAGGATTAAGCGTTCCGGATAGCGTGCTGCCAATGCTGTGGTGAAACTGCCGCAGCCGCAACCCAGGTCGAGTTCAACCTGTTCCGCTGCTTGAAAGTCAATTGAATCTTTGAGTCGTAGGTATTCAGAGGTTAAAAGTCTTATCTTATTATCTTCAGCTTTACTGTTCATATAGTTTACTTTTTAATATATTTTATTATTTGTGGGAAAACGGACGCAAGCCGCAATTTATCGCGCCATAGTTTTTAAATGAAGGCGGAGCCCCAAGCCTCTACAAATCATCCTGGCGTGGATCCCAGAGCATGATGCCGCCGGCAAAATCTACTACTTCAAATGGATCGACGCCAACATCGATCCCCAGAAGAATCAGTTGGAAACTGGCACCGAATTCAGTGGGTGAGTAATCAGGTCCGATACCGCCATCGACGGTTAAGTCAACCACACTTGCTTTTGCCCCGTTGTAGCTTTCAAGTCCAACTGGCGAGCGTGGCATTCTTCGGCAGCGCGGACCGGGTAATCCGGCATAAATCGTGGTATATGATCCTGCGTATGCCGCAACATATTTTGTTGCCCGTGCTCCTAAGCCAAGCCCAAAGCCAAAGCGTAATCTCACCCGCATAATATCAAAAACATCCAGGACACGGTTCGGCGCCCAGAGAATTAAGCGGTGGGCAAGACCACGGGAATAGCCCTTGCTTACTTCAGGGTTTGTTGCTTCAGGCTTACTCTTTGCCGATTCTTTTGCTTGTTGTTGAGTTTTACTGGACTTAATATCTGTAGTTTCAACTGGTTTTGTTGCTGGTGCCGTTGATCTACATCCAGCTACTGTCAGAAAAACAGCCAAAGTCAATAATTGTAAGAAATATTGGTAGTGCTTCATGGTAAATGGCGTTTCCTTTTTATTTGTATATATTATTCAGCTCACGCTGAAAATATCTGCTGGTCTGCCGACCAGCGTTCCCAGAACTAACTCCTAATCTTGACTCGGCAATCTCATTGTTAATCCAACTTGGCGTTTCAGATGATCGACGAGCGTTATCGCCGCCATTGCCTCGATGACTGGAACAATACGCGGACATATACATGCATCATGACGCCCTTCGGTGATACATTCAACTTCATTGCCATTGATATCAATGGTATGTTGAAGCTGGGCAATGGATGAGGTTGGTTTTACCGCAACGCGGAAGATAATATCCTGACCGGTTGAGATGCCGCCAAGCGTGCCGCCGGCATTGTTACTGAGAAAACCCGTTGCGCTGATTTCATCGTTATGTTCTTTGCCGGTCATGTCCGGGGCGGCAAAGCCGGCACCGAACTCAATACCTTTGGTTGCGCCGACCGACAGAACCGCTTTGGCTAAATCAGCTTCTATTTTATCAAATACCGGTTCGCCTAAACCGGGTATCATGCCGGACAGGCAGCATTCAATAATCCCGCCGACGCTATTTTTTTCTGCCGCCGCCTGGCGAATTTTATCTGCCATTAATATCGCGGCTTCCGGATCGCAGGCTCTGACCGGATTCTGTTCAATAACATCAGCATCGAAAGTTTTGCATTCAATCCCCCCGAGACGTTTCACCCAGCCCTGGATCTTTATGCCGTAGTGGTTCAACATTTTTTTCGCGATAGCACCGGCGGCAACTCTGGCTGAAGTTTCCCGTCCTGACGCCCGCCCGCTGCCGCGATAATCCCGTACACCATATTTTTTATTGAAAGTATAATCAGCGTGCCCCGGTCGGTAAAGATCCTTGATTTCACTGTAATCATAAGGCCGCATGCTGGTATTCATAATCATTAACATTATTGGATGACCGGTAGCTTTACCTTCAAACAGGCCGGACATGATCTGAACCTGGTCGGCTTCACTGCGGGGGGTAGTAATGTCTGACTGTCCGGGACGGCGCCGGTCGAGTTCCTTTTGAATGTCTGCCTCGTTCAATTCAAGTCCCGGAGTGATGCCATCAATAATCGCGCCTACGGCCTGACCGTGTGACTCGCCGAATGTAGTGACGGTGAATAATTTACCAATTGTACTGCTCATATTAGTACCTCTAAAAGTTGATATTTAATTCCATTCAGGGTTGGTTAATCCCTGCGGGATTGTTTATGTGGCGGTTATACCGTTCGATATTTTCAATAACGCATCTGCTGGCTTTATGCATGGAACAGTTGTCCAGGTCAATGGTCAACTGGGCATTATCAATGTAATATTTTTCCCGTTCATGACAGACTTCAATAAAGCTTTCATAAGGGCGGTCATGATCCAGAAATGGTGGGACGCCTTTTCTTATAATCCGTGTATAGAGTACCTCATAGGGTACTTTTAAAAATGTTATCGTTCCTAACTTTTTCAGCATCGGCTGTACCGTCGGGTTAGCGATCAGACCTCCGCCCAGCGCAATAATTGCGTTGCCTGATGAATGGCTACTTTTCTCCAACATCAGTTTAATCAGGTTTGCTTCAAATTTCCTGAAAATATTCTCACCCACTTTTTTGTATATTTCCCGGCAACTAAGCTCACAGCAATAGGCATTCCGATAATATTCTTCAATCAGCGTATCAGTATCAAAAAAAGCCCAGTTCAGATGTTGTGCCAGTATGCGGCCGTGGGTGCTCTTGCCGCAATGTTTCATTCCCGTCAAAATAATATTCATAATCTATCGGACAATTTCTGTCCCTATCCCTTCATCGGTAAAAAGTTCAAGCAACAGGGAATGGTCAATTCGACCATCGATCATGTGTACTTTGTTGGTACCGGACTGCAGGGCATGGATACAGCTTTGTATTTTAGGAATCATGCCGCCGCTGATAATGCCCGTTTTCATCAAATCTTCCGCTTCTGCGGCTTTGATGCTTGGGATAACACTGTTTTCATCTTTTGCATCACGCATTATTCCCGGTACATCACTGAGAAATACCAGTTTACGCGCCTTAAGGGCTTCAGCTATTTTACAGGCGGCAATATCGGCATTGATATTGAAGACCTGACCATCTTTGCCGACCCCCAGCGGTGGAATTACCGGAATAATATTCTGTTCAACCATTTCGATAATTTTCTGACATGCAACTTCAGTCACTTCACCGACGAACCCAATGTCAAGTTTATCATCACTGCCCGGATTTGTTGAAAACATCCGTTCGGCTTTCAGAATATCTTTACCGGACAGAGTATCTGTTTTCCCGCCGACATTGCGTCCACTCTCTACAAGGTAGCGGTTAACCTGATTATGCAGGACATCATCCACTACCTTTATGGTGTTATCGCAGGTGTAACGCAGGCCGTTGATAAACTTTGTTTCAATATTCTGCCGAGCAAGTTCAGCAGAAATCGCCTTGCCGCCGCCATGCACCACCACCGGACGTAATCCGATGGCCTCCAACATGACGACATCGCGCATTATTCCGGCGGTTAATTTAGGATCTTCCATGGCACTGCCGCCGAATTTAACCACGACAATTGCGTCTCTGAACAGCTGAATATAAGGCAGCACCTCAATCAGTGTTTTAGCTTTATCTATAATTTTTTCCATAAAATATTGAATAGCTCATTTTTTTATTTTCTGAATATAATTTAAGCATATAATATACAGTAAAACTCTGGAAGAGCAATTTAACTATTTAAAATTATAATTTAAAATTCCCTTTTTTCTTGAATTTTATGGTTTTGCGTCTATTTTTTATGTTACTTTAACTTAAAAAATAATATAGAACAACTTTTAATAATAATAATAATAACTAATGAGGTACTATCATGTTAGGATGTCATTTCGGTAGAAATTTTCAAGTAACCGTCTCCGGCGGTTCGTATCAGGATGGTCTGTCCGCTACGCTTCAGGGCGTACCGGCTAATATGTATGTAACAGAACAGGAAATCTATGGGGATCTGTTATTGCGCAAACCCGGAGCCGATGAACTTTCATCACCACGTAAAGAGCCGGATCTGCCGGTTATCTATACCGGGATAAATGCGGCGGATACTGTCGAAGGTGCCGGTAACTATAATTATGCCAACGGTACACCGATGACAATTCTGATTCCTAATCTTGACCGTCATTTTATTCATATTAAACAGTACCAGGATACCAACCGGACACCACGTCCGGGGCATGCATCCTATGCTTCATTCATCAAATACGGCAAGTCTGACGATGCGATTGGTGCCGGTATTTTCAGCGGACGTTACACTTCAACCATTGTCGCTGCCGGTTTTATTGCCAAACAGATCCTGAAAAAATTTGATATTAATGTCTGCTCTTATGTTACTGAACTGGCTGGAGTCAAGTGCCCAGAAGTAGATAGTGCGACTGCATTGAAATATTGTGCGACCTACAAACAGATGCGTTGCGATTACGATCCATTCTATCAGGAAGTATATGTCAAAGGTCGGATTACGCCTGAAATGCGTTTTCTTGAAAAAATGGCTGTGATGGCACAGATTGAACAGGAAATTGAACCTATACGGGCAAAAACACCGGAATATGTCCCAGAAGAAATTCTGGAAAAATACGGGGTAAATCATATTATCAACTGTCCTGATGTCGAAGTCGGTAATGAAATGATTGACGCATGCCGGAAAATTTCTGCAACTGGCGATTCGGCCGGTGGGATTGTTGAAGTGGTTGTAACCGGTGTTCCAGTTGGACTCGGTGAACCTGTATTCGATAAACTTGATGCGGAATTGGGCAAAATGCTTGGTATCGGTGCCGTGAAAGGCGTTGAAATCGGCGCGGGTTTTGCTGTCAAGGATATGACTGGTTACGAGTCAAATGACCAGTTGCATGCTGAAAACGGTAAAGTTGCTTTTAATTCAAATCATGCCGGTGGTATTACCGGTGGATTGAGCAGTGGTCAGGATATTATTGTTCGTCTAGCAGTTAAGCCGACTCCAACTATTGACAAACCGCAGCAGACTATTGACAAATACACCAATGAAAACAAAGCGCTTGAAGCAATTACCCGTCGGGATCCGACAATTGTTGCTCGTGTATGGCCGGTGGCTGAAAACTACACTGCAATGGTTATCCTCGACAACCTGATTGCTCATTTTGGTTATCAGACTATGCTGAAAGCGTTTAACTAGACGGTACTCGAAAAGCCTTTATTTTTCGCATATTTTTGCTATTTGAGCTTAAATATTCAAATGGGTCAGGAATCCTGAACTTATGCAAGTTTTCTTTATATTTTAAATTTTTCGTTAATTGAAAAGTTAAATGCACGTTTGTCAGATTAAACGCATCTTACTTATGGAAATGTGTGCATTAACTCTGACACTCTGGACGAGGTGACATACATTTTCCCTTTTATAGGATCAAATACC
>JAKIUY010000117.1 GCA_021647315.1 Victivallaceae bacterium | reverse complement strand
GCGGTGTTTACTATCATAGGGTTCCTCCATTGTTAAGTTTTTGAGATTATTTAACTTAATGGTTGAACCCTTCTTTTGCTAATTAGTAGATTTTAAAAGTTACAGGGCATTCGCCCGTAACGGAAAAGGTGTTTTCTTTGTAACAAAATGTATTCAACCGCGTAAACCGTTATTGTTATCGGAATATCGAAAAATAATTTCAGAAGCTTTAATTTTTTATGCAAGACAAGAAAAAATTACTCTTGCTGCCTTTGTCGTAATGCCTGACCATTGGCATCTTTTATGCGCTCCAAACCATAACCAATCTATTAGTCAAACCATAGCATCAGTTCAAGGTTGGATAAGCAGGCAGACAGGTAAGTATTTGCAAACTCATGGTGCTATTTTGCAGAAAAGTTTTTATGAAACTAAAATAAGGTCATCGAGACAGTTTAGCTATGCCTGTTAATATATTGAAAATAATCCTGTAGCAAAAGGACTTGTCGCTAAAAAAAAATGCGTGGAGTGATTCATCGGCAAATGATAAATATATTGATGGCGTACAACGTCCATGGGCAGGAAGATTTGAGTATGATTGAGTCTACTGGTGCCTGTTCGCCGCCCGGAGGTCGGCTCCCACATTAAGCTGGGCTGTTGCGATGTCTGTTTTTTATGATCAAGTTGACTTGCATGAATTTAGATTGCGGTCTATATTATTTTTACCTCAAAAAACTAAATTTTTAACGGTTGAGATTTTAAATTATGGAATTATCTGATTTAGTCACTCTTGTTGCTTCAGTTGCAGCGGGTATTGCGGTTACTTGCTTGGTCATACTGCTGTTTGATATGATGCGGGGGATAGAGGTTGATCGCAAACTTGGTCATGACGCCCCGAAGCGCCTACCGATCCTGATCCGGCTATTTATGCCGTTCGCCCCTAATTTCCGCTTTATTGCCAGATTTGATTCAATGACTACTGCATGCAGGCAGGTTGAAGAAAAGATTGTTATGGCTGGTTATATTGATACAGTTACTGCTGAAGATTTTATTGCGGTTAGATGTCTGATGAGTGCTTTCGGGGTAATAATGATGATGTTATGCCTGTTTACCGGGAAAATTATTTTCGGATTTATGTTTTTGGGATGTTGCGCCTTTTATCCACAAGCCTGGTTGACCACTGTGGTGAAAAAACGCCACTTGGAAATTCTTAAAGCATTGCCGAATGTACTTGATCTGTTGACTCTTTCAGTTGAGGCTGGTCGGGATTTTCTGACTGCATTGCGTGATATTCTGGGGCGGAGAAAAATGGATGCTCTGGGTGAAGAACTCAGTCGGACATTTCATGAAATACAGTTGGGTAAGAGTCGCCGGAATGCGCTGAAAGAGCTGTCATTGCGGGTAAAGCAACCTGATCTTACTTCGGTGCTCAATTCTATTATTCAGGCTGAAGAACTAGGGGTCAGTATTGGGAAATTATTAAGAATTCAGGGCGATACCCTGCGCAATAAACGTTTTACCCGAGCCGAAAAACTGGCCAATGAAGCTCCGGTTAAAATTCTGCTTCCAGTTGTGGTATTTATTTTCCCGGCAGTGATGATTATTCTGATGGTGCCGATCCTCTTGAAAGCCTTTAAGATGTTCGCCTAGTATATGAAGACAGAGTTCGCTTTTAATTTGAGAACGCGTGACACTTCATATAATGATGTCGCTGCGCGACGGAGAAGGATGGTGAAGCGATAAAATACCATGCACATAAGTCCCATCGTACCCATTTTTAACCTAATAGGGAATTATATTTCCGCTAGTAGTTTGCGACATCCTGGCGCAAATCAATAATCCCCATTGGGGATTATTTGCCCATGCACCTGGCACGTGACCGCGAACGTGTCTAGGAAGTCGTAGGCTACTGTTTTAAGTTCCGGCAAAGCCGGTTATATTTACCATACGCCTTCATTTATTCCGGCAAGGTAATTATGCCGGCGCCTGAGATGGGGCGGCAGATTAGAATGTTTGGTTTTATCTTTGCCGGGGCATAATATTTTTCGCAGATATTTTTTCTTAGGTCATCAACACAATCGATATGCGCCAGCACCATCATGCAACCGCCAAGCCCCGCCCCTGCAAGTTGAGCTCCGACTACACCAGGCGTGGTGATGGCAAGATCCACCATTTTATCAATTTCCGGGATACTGCAATGATATGAACCCGGCTGCCATTGCAATTGTGCTGCAATGACGCGTTCAGGTGCTCCGCTATCAAGATCTTCCATTAATTTCAAAAGATGGAGATTCGAGGTTGGAGCCTGATAAGGTTGTTGTTTCCCATCAATGTTTATGCTTACCCGGTCACCGTCATGTGAACTGTTCATCAGCTGTCCGATGGTTTTGAGATCGCCGTTTTTCAGGCAGTCAGCATAGAGCCGTGAACGTTCAAATTCGCTGAGACCGAACAGCACTACGCCGCGGATGGGATAGAGACCGTCTGCCGGCGGGCAGTGATTGGTGCAAAGTGCTGCCAGATCTTCTTCCGGCAGCATCTGCTGCAATTCTTCCAAGGTGGACTGTTCCGGCAGGTGAAGCAGAATGCGATAGATCCAGCTTAGCGGAATGCCCAGGTTTCTGACATTGACATCTCGCAGATGATGGAGTAACGGGGCAAATTGTGGGAATAGTTTTTTGATCAGCATAAAACCGATTCGGTAGCAGCATATTCGATGGTTGAACTGATCTTTGGCGTTGGATGATTTGCGGGCCTTGATGCCTGAATCACAGACTACCATCACATAGTCATGAGGGAATTCAACGATGTCCTCGACGGCAAAATCGAAGAAGGTTACTTTGACAACTTTACCGCGTTCGCCCAATTTTACGGCAGCATGATCGGCACTGCCGCCACGGGTACCGACAAACCATTCGCCTTCGCCGCACAGCGTAACCAGTTGGGATGGAAATGTATCGAGCTGATTAATCGCGACAACGGCATCGGCGGTGCCGACGACCAGACTTGAAGATGAACTTAACCCGGCGGCCATTGGAATGTTGCCGGTGACAAAAATATCCATTCCGACCAGTCGGCGGTCGGTAAATTTTTTCTGCAGGCGTAAAAGTGACGCTTTGACGTAATATGACCAGTCAACGCCGTAGTTGCTGATTAGTTTTGCTAATTTATCGCTATTGACCAGTGATAACCAATCATCCCACGGTAAATCTTCAACCAGTTCGCTGATTGAGAATTCAACTGAAGCGAAGTTCTCCTCATCGACATGATGCAGGCATACCATATTATCTTCACGCTGATGGACTGCCATTAACGTTTCATAGCCGATGGTCATTAAATTGCAGTTGCCGCCCTGATGGTCGACATGGCGCCCCATGACATTCAAGCGCCCCGGTGACCGGATCAGACCGATTTTTTCGGCCGGAGCAAGTTTGTTTGCAACATGGTCAAGCAGCGGGAAATAGAGTTTGAGATGACGGTTCACTGTCGCCTGGTCATTGCTGTAAATTTCATTGAGAGTTGTTTTTAACCCACTTTCAGGCATTGCTCCCGCAGCAATTTTTTGCAGGTCATTGCGCCAGTCAATCAGTGGACGGAAACTTTTTTCAGACATTACTGTTGTTGTTTCTGAGACCTCTTTATTGCGCAGGTTATTTTCTATTTCCAGCAGTTCAGCGGGGTTATTGAAGCCCATTATTTTTGTGCGGTCACCAATATTTAATATTTTCATTACCGGAACTTTTTTCCCGTCTTTTTCGGCTAATACTGCAACTATATCAGAAAGGTATTCTTCCTGTTGTGCATTATTGGTCCGCAAATTTTTCAGTGCCTTTTTCAGCAGAGATTTTTTTACCAGATAGACGGATGTATTGAAAAAATTGGCTTGTTCCACCTCGGCTGGTGACCGCCGGAGCACTTTGCCTGCGGAGTCTTTGAAATCAAAATAGGTGCTGTTTTCTGGGATTAATTCAAGTATTTTTGTGGCGGAAATCTTACTTTTTGGGTCATGCAGGATTTGCCATAATTTGCCGAATGCTTTGGCTGCTTTTGCTTCATTGAAGTTGTCTGCTGAACCGAAGAATGTGGCAACAATTAGTTCAATAAGCTTTGTTTTGCCGGGCAGTTTGCCGGTTTGAGCCAATTCATGCAGCAGTTTATAGGTTGCACGCTGTTTAATGTCAGCCATTTCGATAATTGCCAGTGGAGCATCGGTGCTGTCTGTTACAATGCGGCCCTGACTGGAACCTTCACGGCGTGGAACTGTCAGCATTGCCAAATCACAGTTCTGGGTATAGTAGAGATTGAAGAGCCGTTCGAGTACCGATTGTTCAATGATACGATCACCGGCAACGACTAGGATATCGCTGTCATCATCAATGTGCGGCATTGAATTTAAAACTGTTTTTACTGCATCAGCAGTACCGTTCTGACGGCGTTGAAAAACAAAAGCCGTATTATCAAATTTACTGCCGACAGTTTCGATTACTTCACCGGCGAGTGCGCCGACTACCAGAATATGCTGGCTGATACCGCAGTTGTTATAAACTTTGATTGCTCGGTTGACGGCCGGAACACCATTTATTTCAAAACAGACTTTCGGAATGGACGCTGAATTCATCCGCGTTCCCTTACCGGCGGCAAGGATGATTGAATAATCCGGGCTTTTTGCTGACATATATTGATACTCCGTAGTATTTTTTAAAAATATAAACTCTAAATTATGCTCCTATACGAAAAATGCAAGCGTAAATTGATTTTATTGTGAGGGCTGAAATCTTGCCTCGCAAGTTTAAGGTTAAGCGCAGTAGATTACGTTCGGTTATACAAGATTTGATTTACATCGCATGCAAGAGAACCCGGCATTCTGGGTCAACATTTTTAAAACTTGGGAGATACTGTCTATGGTTCGACGTTCTTCGCCAATTACACGCAATGTATTGCTAAACAATAATTTAGCCTCAAAAATAAGCTAAGCCTATAGGAAAAATGTATCAAAAAATGGGATTTTCACAGTCAAAATTTTGCAATTACTACCAAATAAATAAAAATAGAAAAAGGTGTCGGTTATAACGAAATTTGACTTCAGTGACTTGTCAGATTTTTATATATTAATAAACTTTTGGTAAAGTAAGAGCCGCTTCCATGCAGGTGTTAGCATTCTGCTTTACAAGTTCTACGATCTCACTGTCTATGTCGTTTTTTTCTGTCATTTCATCAAGAATTGTGATGATGCCGGAGAGTGAAAGCCCTTTCCGGTAAGGGCGATCCTGAGCTAGTGCCTGAAAGATATCTGATACTGTCAGGATTCGTGATTCAAGGGAAATTTTAGTCTTAGTGACCCCTTCAGGATATCCGCTGCCATTTAGTTTTTCATGGTGCTGTAATGTCCACTGAGTAATCTCTTTCAGCCCGGGGATTCGCGAAAGGATATTGAAAGTGTCGAAGCTGTGATGACGCATTGTCTGGAGTTCAACCGCATCCAATTGAGCCGGTTTTTCGAGAACAATGTCCGGTACTTTCAGTTTTCCCAGATCGTGCATAAGCCCGGCAAGTTCAATCTTTTGCATCTTGTTCTTGGAAAATCCTGCAAGCTCCGCAAGTGTCTTCGCCAATGCTGCTACACCGATTGAATGGTTGTATGTGAAAAGGCTTTTGCCGTCAACGCAGGCACCAAAGAGAGTAAAAAGATCTCTGAGCTCTTCATACTCAATATTATCAGCTTCTATTTCGTTCAGCCACTGCCCTATAAGAATTTCTGAATGGCTCTCATTCCAGTTAAGCCAGAACATCTCTTTTTCTGCCAGTTTTAGAAAAACCTCAACTAAATCCGGAGAAAATAGGCTTCCACTGAGAGACGTAATTTTATGCACGATCTCTGTACGGGCAATAAGAATATCGTGGGATGTACTTGCAGACAACACATCAATTCGATCAGCGAGAAATATTAGATTTGCGAGAAGCTGATTATTTTCTGGTTTCATTGCTTCCCATCGGGCATGATGCATGCCAATTGCCGGTGCTAAATGGGCAAGGCTCGGTTGTGAACGTAGAAGTTTCTCTCCACGGGCACAATGGATTTTTGTCTGTCCCCACTCCATCTCCATTACCAGGTGCTCGTGAACATCGGTGGATGATACACCGCAATCATGTAGCAGGCAGGCAGTGATTACATCACTCTGAGACCAAGGAAAATTTCCTTGTTCTGTTCGTATTCGGTCGGCAATATAGGCAACTCTTTTCCCATGAAAAAGATCAGTTACTCCCACAAGATCAACTACACTTGAGAGTACCCAGATAAGTTTCCGTCTGTTAATAGATATATACATACAACCTCCTGAAAAATTATTAATTTTGATTTGAGCAAGTCATTATATAGTCGCTCAATATCATTCTGAAATGAAGTGATAGAACGTACTTATGACTTGGGGATGATGTCTGAGCCAATTGATCGGTCGACCAATTAACTATAAAATATAGTTAATTACGATGATTTGTCAAATTTTAAGGTTATTTTGATTAAAGCAAATTGGCTTTTTTATTGAAAGTCGCTTTTTCCGCGTAATGCTATTTACTTTGCTGGAACTGTTTCGGCATATCTAAAGTTCCCCTGTTTTTTTATCCGTGAGATTGCATGGATTAATTTTGAAGAGTAAGTTAGATGTTTATTGACCAATGCTCAAAAATAAAGATTTTTTAATTAAAATCATTCTGCAGAAATGGAGATTATTTATGTGATTTGTGATTTATGATTTATAATATAGTGGCAGGGTTGTTTTTCTGGTGCACTGCCTTAATGGCTGTGGCTCCGCCTTCCAGGTCAACCGCGGGATGTTATCTGAAAATGCTACAGCGCAAACCCGCTTTGGCGCATCTGTTTGAACGTTTTTACAATGCCTGGAATGAGAGTGAATACGGCAGTCTTGAACTGTTTTTGAAACGAAATGTGAAAAAATCCGACACCGGGGGTATCAGTGCGCTGTGGTTATTGGCGCGGTTATATGAAAAAGAGGGTCAGGACAGCAAAGCTGCTCTTGGAGTTCGGTTGACGGCTGGAATACCGTTAATTTCGAAACAGACTTTTGGTCTGGACGTTGAATTCATCCGTGTTCCTTTTCCGGCGGCAAGGATGATTGAATAATCTGGGCTTTTTGCTGACATAAGTTGAGACTCCGTGTACTCTTCAGTATTTTTTATATTTTATGATTTTAACTTTTTTAGCGACTACTTTTTTGTGAGTCCTAAGCCGTAAAGTCCTGTCATTTTTTGGACACTTGAAACCCTTTATAAAAGTGTTTTATCGTAAAATAAAGTCACGAAAGACGAAGTAACACTTTGAATTTCATCTCCGCTTCCGTAGCAACATAGTTGCGAAGTTTGAAGCGGTATCTGCCTTCAGGTGCCACCTGATCCTTCTTCACTGGCCTCTTTGGCATACTCCCATTCAAAACGCAATTCACTTACAGCACTTGAACGCAGCCAATAATTTCTGTTATTGTATTCGAAGTACATTTTCTTCCAGCAGAAGATGCCACGGGTGTAGAGGTTGTGAATAGCTTCAACCGGCATCTTCATTTCCGGCATATCGTTGCTTGTTTCTGATGGGGTAAAGATAAAAAAGATATCTTCACATTCGTTTTCGTATAAAATATTAATGGTAATCGGTGTCGAGCGGTTGCTATCGGTTTCATTCAATACACCCTGTGGGATTTCGTCATCTTCAAACATCAATCCGTCTAAATCAATACCTACCATGGGCATACTGTCATCAGGCATGTTCTCTATTGCTTCTGGTGCAAAATCAGGGAGTTGTTCAAATTCAGCTTCTATTTTCGGCTGATCGGTGTCAACGATTTTCTTCAGTTTTAGCGGGAAGAGTCCTTTTGCTTTTAGCTTATCAAGGGCAGCTTGTTCATTGGCTGCAACCAGTTTCCCGCACAATTCTCTGCCTTCAATATTCATAACTTTGTATTTGAATGTCATAGGATTAACTATTCTTGATGATTGTTTTCAATGATTTTGGTCGCTTTCGGAGTTAATTCATCATGGTCATTTAATATAAATCTTGAGATCGCATTTGCATCAACCAATTGCATGTTTTTCTCCAATGGCATTAGTAAAAGCCTCTTTTTCTAAATGTAGTAAAGTTGGGTTTGCATATTTATGCAAAATTCCCAATGCACTTTTATTCTTCACTTTCTTTGTTTTTCGGCTGAATTGTAGAATCTTGTCCACAACCAGTGAATAATAGGGCAGAAATAATAGTAAAATATAAAATGAAATATTTGTTCATTTGCGAACTCTTAATGGTATTTATTAGTTATCAATAATATACCTGTAATTTGATTCATTGCAATACACATATTTTTTGAAGCTTTCATTCAGAGGACAATATTGTTTAGACTAGGGCTGTTAGAGTTACTGCCCGATAGAATGCGCTGGCTCCTGAAAAGAGAATTTTTAACATTGTTTAACTGTTAAAAATGAGCCGGTTTTGGCTTGCCAATTGCCATGTATGGTTGTAGATTATCTGTTTAACGGTTAATGATTAATGATTAATGATAAACGAGAATATATATGAAGACATTTGAAGAACTGTTTGCTGAACTTAAACAGAAAGCCGCGGAACGGGATCCTAACTCCGGCACGGTTAAGGCTTTGAACAAAGGTAAACATGCTATCGGCAAGAAGGTGATTGAAGAGGCCGGTGAAGTATGGATGGCGGCTGAATATGAAGGGCAGGAAAAGACCGCAGAAGAGATTTCACAGTTGTTGTACCACCTGCAGGTGATGATGCTGGCGTGTGACCTCGAACTTGAAGATATTTATAAATATTTGTAGAAAGAAGAAAGAAGAAAGAAGCTAGGAGTTAGGAGTTAGAAACAGGAAACTGGAAACTGGAAACAGGAAACTGGAAACTGGAGAGTGAGTCCTCGAACGAAGTGACAGGGCTTCAAATACGAAGTGTGAAACTGTAAAAAAATTAACCACGAAAGACACGAAAAAAGAAAAAAATGGTTGCCAACGAATTAAACTAATTAATGGTGACCTTTCAATCTGTCATACACCGCTAACGCGCTCTATGATAGGCTGAAATCTGACCATTGGGTTATTGCAGGAAAAGGTGCATATTTATAGTTTTTTTTAATGATGGTCGATGTTTAGATTTTTGCGTAGCAAAAAGATAAATATCTTTCGTGCTTTTCGTGTCTTTCGTGGTTAAATTTTTAGTTCTTTAATATAATTTTTAATGGAGTATTTTGATGATACTGTTTTTTCAGGATAAAGTTGGCAAGGTTGTTGCAGTTGATGCTGTAGGCAAACCTGACAGTGGTGATGTAGAAAAATTCAGCTGGCTGTTCAGTGGTGCTGAAATGCTGGACACTGAAAGCATTACCGGATCATTTGTCGGCCCACGTAAAGAGATGATTACACCTTGGAGCACTAATGCGGTTGAAATTGCCGCCAATATGGGACTGTCAGCAATTTTGCGGATTGAAGAGTTTTTCCCAGCAGCGAGTATGTCAGCTGAGGTTGATCCGATGTTGCAGCACCTTTATGTGGAACTTGATCAGACTATTTTTACGATTGAACACGCCCCCGAGGCGATTGTTGATATTGAAGATATTGCGACCTATAACCAACAGGAAGGTCTGGCGCTTAATGATGATGAGATTGCCTATCTGGAATCTGTGGCAGAGAAAATGGGCCGCCCGTTGACTGACAGTGAAGTATTTGGTTTTTCACAGGTCAACTCTGAACATTGCCGGCATAAAATATTCAACGGCACTTTTATTATTGATGGCGTTGAACAGGAAAACTCACTGTTTTCGATGATTCGTGAAACTTCAAAACAGAATGGCGATAATCTGATTTCAGCCTATAAAGATAATGTTGCTTTTATCAAAGGGCCACGGATTGAACAGTTCGCCCCAGCCGTTCAGAATAGGCCCGAATATTTTAAGGTTACCGATATTGATTCAATTATTTCACTGAAAGCTGAAACGCATAACTTCCCGACTACCGTTGAGCCGTTCAATGGCGCGGCGACCGGTTCTGGTGGCGAAATTCGTGACCGGATGGCGGGCGGCAAAGGCAGTCTGCCGATGGCGGGAACTGCGGTCTATATGACACCCTATTCAAGATTGGCCGCTGATCGTCAATGGGAGGCTGGAACTCCAGAGCGTGAATGGCTCTATCAGACGCCTGAACAGATTTTGATCAAAGCCTCTAACGGTGCCAGTGATTTTGGGAATAAATTCGGTCAACCGTTGATTTGTGGTAGTGTACTGACATTCGAACACACTGAAAATAGTAAAAAATTCGGGTTCGATAAAGTAATTATGCTGGCCGGTGGTATTGGTACCGGCAAGGCGGCTGAAAGTCATAAAGACCTGCCGCAAGTTGGCGATAAAATTGTCCTGCTCGGTGGTGATAACTATCGTATCGGCATGGGCGGTGGAGCAGTATCTTCGGTCGCGACCGGTGAATTTGATAATTCAATTGAGCTTAACGCTGTTCAGCGGGCCAATCCGGAAATGCAGAAACGGGTCTATAACGCCATTCGGGCGTTGGTTGAAATGGAAACCAGTCCGGTGGTCTCAATTCATGACCATGGGGCAGGGGGGCATCTTAACTGTCTGTCAGAGTTAATTGAAGATACCGGCGGGGCGATCACCCTTGATGCGCTGCCAATCGGTGATCCGACATTGTCGGCGAAAGAGATTGTCGGTAATGAATCTCAGGAGCGGATGGGCTTGGTGATGAAAGAACAGGATATTGAATTCCTGCGTGAAATTGCCGAGCGCGAACGTGCCCCGATGTATGTGGTCGGTGATATTACCGGCGATATGAATTTTTCTTTTACTGCGAAAGATGGCCATGATCCGATTAACTGGAAACTTGAATATATGTTCGGCAAGCCACCCAAAACTATTTTGGATGATAGCAGAATAACTGAAAAATTTAGTGAACTCGAATATGATCCAGCTAAACTTAATGAATATCTTGAGATGGTACTGCAACTGGAAGCGGTGGGCTGTAAAGATTGGCTGACTAATAAAGTTGACCGTTCAGTTACCGGTAAGGTTGCCCTGCAGCAGACGACAGGTGAATTGCAGTTGCCATTGAACAACCTCGGTGTTACAGCTTTAGAATACAGCGGCAAGAGCGGTATTGCCACCTCGCTGGGCCATGCACCGGTACCGGGCTTGGTTAATCCACAGACCGGCTCTCGGTTGTCGGTGGCTGAATCGTTGACCAATCTGGTTTGGGCTCCGTTGACTAATGGGCTGAAAGATGTCTCATTGAGTGCGAATTGGATGTGGCCAGCTAAGAACCCGGGTGAAAATGCCCGGCTTTATGATGCGGTAAAAGCACTTAGTGATTTTGCGATCGGTTTAGGCGTAAATGTGCCGACCGGCAAAGATTCATTGTCAATGACCCAGAAATACCCGAATGGCGATGTGGTCTATTCACCCGGAACAGTAATTGTTTCTGCCGTCGGTGAAGTTTCTGATATTAATAAATGTGTGACTCCGGTATTGAAGAAAATTTCAGATTCATCATTGCTCTATCTCAATCTTGGTAACAGTGGTTTTGCGTTGGGCGGTAGCTCTTTTGCTCAGGTGCTGAACAGACTGGGCCAGGAAGTGCCGGATGTTGCTGATGCCGGATATTTCCGTAAAGCATTTAATGCCGTCCAGGGACTTATCGAACAGGAGCTGATTCTGGCCGGACATGATATTTCGGCGGGCGGTATGATTACCGCATTGCTGGAAATGAGTTTTTCTGCTGGTGGTATGAGTGCAAATGTTGATTTGGATGTGCTTGGCGAGAATGATCTGCTGAAAGTGCTGTTCAGTGAAACCCCGGCACTCCTGTTGCAGGTGGCAGATGGTGCAGCAATCTGTAAAATATTGAGTGAACAGGGTATTGATGCGCAAATTATCGGTGACGTGGTTAAGGCCCCTCAGCTGACAATAACAGCTGCCGGTAATAGTTATAATTTTGATATTGCGACATTGCGTGATAGCTGGTTCAAAACCTCTTACCTGCTGGATTGTAATCAGACTAAACCGGAACTGGCCAAGGTGCGATTTGATAATTACGCTAAACAGCCGTTGCAGTTCAAATTCAGTGATGATTTTACTGGACAGGCGGCTGAATATGGGATTGACATCAAACGCCGTCAGGCTACCGGTATTAAAGCGGCGATTATCCGTGAAAAGGGGATTAACGGCGACCGTGAAATGGCCTATTCACTCTATTTGGCCGGATTTGATGTTAAAGATGTTCACATGACCGACCTGGCTTCAGGACGTGAGACGCTTGAAGATATTAATATGATTGTCTTTGTCGGTGGATTTTCAAATTCAGACGTGCTGGGTTCGGCTAAAGGCTGGGCTGGGGCATTTCTCTACAATGAACGTGCCAAGACGGCGCTTGATAAATTTTATGCCCGTGAGGATACGTTGAGTCTGGGAATATGTAATGGTTGTCAGTTAATGGTTGAACTTGGCCTGATCTATCCTGGACATGATAAAAAACCGCAGATGCTGCATAATGATTCCGGTAAATTTGAATCATCATTCCTGACCTTGGATATTCAGAAAAACAGTTCAGTAATGTTGAACTCTCTGGCCGGAAGCAGACTTGGGATCTGGGTTGCGCACGGTGAAGGTAAATTCAGCCTCCCGGACGCGGAAACTGAATATATGATTCCGGCAAAATACAACTACAGTGAATATCCTGGCAATCCTAATGGGTCAGATTACAGTGCCGCGGCGATATGTTCGCATAACGGACGTCATTTAGCGATGATGCCGCATTTGGAACGGGCAATTTTCCCATGGCAGTGGGGCAACTATCCGGCCGAACGTCAATCTGATCGTCTAACTCCATGGATTGAAGCATTCACCAATGCCGTTGAATGGGTAAAAAATCAGCAGAAGTAGTTCTTAAATATAATGATATGCGAACGTTCGTATATCATCCCAATATAGGGTAATTGCGAACTTTTTCACCGCTTTTTTAGCTGAATTTAGCCTTTCTTTATATTTTTTTACCAGATATTACGAACGTTCCCTATTTCTAGATATCACTAGATATTACGAATATAGTACTAATATTCAAAAAAAATTATATTTGCAATCTTGGCTTGTTATGGTACTATATATAGTTCCTGCTGAACTTATAGAGGAACAATTACGGGAAAATATAGGGATACAGCCACCACTAAGTGAAACAATTATCCCTGATTAATTTAAATTTTTAATTGAGACGAAATATTCACAATACCCCGTAAATTGCGAACGTTCGTCCATTATATGTTAACCAGGGAATAAATGATGGATGCAGACACATGGATACTTGAAGCAGGAGATGAAATTATTCATCTAAAAGAAAATCAGAAACGAAAACTTTCTGACATTGAAACCTTTATTTACCTAATTTGGATTCTTGATTATGCTGTAAGAAATGCAGGTGCAAAAGAAGCATTAGAAGATTTTCAAGATTTTGATTTATCCATATTTTCAAGTTTGTGTATAAAATTTGAAATGCCATATTTGCCAGCAGTATTAAAAGCAGGAAACAATGATTTATTTTGCGTTAAGTATTATGATGTATTTGAGCAGGTTATCTCAAAACTTAAAGAAAAATATAAAATAACAAAAGGCTAACGAGTCAGTCCAGCTAACCGCTGAACCGCCGGTCGATTTAAAGTAAAATATAAAAATAGTCAGTCAGTATGCGAGCAGAGTGCGGTTCCATTCAGCGGTAGCTGACTTCAACGTTCAAAGAAGAAAAAAACAAAAGATAGTTCACCACGAAGGACATGAAGCACACGAAGAAAAACAAAAATATCATCATTTTTATATTCAAATAGAATACGAGAATCTTCAATTGAGCGTAAGAACTTAGTTGAAGAATTTTGTAGCGATAGGTCACGTGTCGTATTTTGTTCTTCTTTTCGGCGTATGATGCAAAAAGCTCAAGTATTTTCTCTTGAAAAAAACACATCTGTGCGAAATAGATTGACGCATTCTATAGAAGTTTCAGACATAGGAAAAACCATAGCACGACAAGTTGGCGAATCACTAAAAAAGCAAGAATTAGCCTCTGAAAGTGATATAAGATGTTTAGAATCAATTGTCGAAACAGCTTGCTTAATTCATGATATAGGAAATCCTCCTTTTGGTCATTTCGGAGAAGAAGCTGTTAAACGTTGGTTCTCTAAAACTGGAATAAAGATCTTTGAAAAACGTGAAGAAATGTTAGCATTGGAATATAAAGACGAGCGTCTTTTTGATTTAAGAAATTTTGATGGAAATCCTCAAGGTTTTAGGATTATAACCCGGCTTCATACAGAATTAGACCGTAATAGTTTAAATTTGACTTATTCAGCTCTTTTGTCATCAATTAAATATCCATGTTATTCTAAAAAAACAAAACAAGATGGTAATTTTAAAAAATTAGGACTATTTTCCAGTGAATCTGATATATACAATAGAATATGTGATGAAACAGGACATATAAAAGGGAAAAGATATTTTATTGTTTATCTTATGGAGTTGGCTGACGATATTTGTTATTGTCTTAGTGATATCGCAGATGCTTTAGAAAAAAAAGTTATTGATTCCAGATTATTAAAAGACAAACTGAAGCAAATAGCAATAAAAGAAAATGTAGAAGATTTAATGAAATCGTTTCTTCCTGATAAACCAATCGATAGTTTTTCCCATCAAATAGGTATCAACATTTCAAGAACATGCATAAAAGAAGCCGTAAAATACTTTGTTGATAATTTAGACTCATTTCTTAATGGAGAAAAGGGCGAAATTATAGATGATATTGAAACAGGAAAAATTCTCAAATGTATGAAAACATTTGCAAGAAGATATATTTCCGTTACGGGCGAATGCCCTGTAACTTTTAAAATCTACTAATTAGCAAAAGAAGGGTTCAACCATTAAGTTAAATAATCTCAAAAACTTAACAATGGAGGAACCCTATGATAGTAAACACCG
>JAKIUY010000116.1 GCA_021647315.1 Victivallaceae bacterium | reverse complement strand
TACTCCGTGGTTTTTTGCAAGTTTAGGGATTAATACACAAGTGCATTCTTTTAGCTAGTTTTCTGTGCGTTATCAAACTCAACCGCGCAGCTCTTTAATAGCTTTTAGATCGCAAAACGGTATAAATCACGAGGTATCAATTTGAAAATTTGTGAAAATACTGTCATCTTATGTTTTGATGGATTCATTGTCTGCTCCTTTTTTTAGACGAAAATAAAGTAGCGTGAATACATCATATTTTCAATTTTAAAAAATCCTATGGGATGACTGTGTCCCAAATAGCAAAAATATTATTAACCACGAATCAACCCAATTGCAAATATGTCTGGGGCTTGGACAATAACGGTTCAGATCAAGGCATCGGCAGTATTTGCATTCTTCTTAGCAGTTATTCGGCAGGTATGCACCGAGAGCTTTCAAGTTTTGCTGCAATACAGCAATATCAAAACAACGGACATTGCCGCTATTCTCAACTGCCAGCACTGCGGCTAAGCCAGCCGCCTGACCGGTAATAAAGCAGCCCGGCATGACGCGTATTGAACCTTGCAGATAACGGTCGGCACTGATAGAGCGTCCAGCCGTTAACAGATTATCAAAACCTTTAACCGTCAAGATACGATAAGGAATGCCATAACTTTCACCGGCTTTATAGTGCAAAGATGAAATCAAACGGGCAAATTCATCCTGCGCCTGCTGATCTGTCGATGAGGGATGAATATCAATCGGATAACAGTAACGACCGATTTCATCAGCAAAAACCCGACGGGCTTTGTAATCCTCAAGATCAAGGATATAATCACCGACAATCCGGCGTGATTCACGAATACCTGGCAACGACGCAGTTGCAGTCAACTCAACATTTTCATAGCCGGGAATATATTCTCGGTAGTAACGGGCAAATTCCACCGCCTGCTGACGTCCTTCAATCAACCCTTCAGTCAATGATTTTTCATCCAGTGGATTCAGACCGAACAGGTGTCCCATATTACCACCGCCAAGGTGATGTCCGGTCTGATTTATGCCGGTATGATGTGGGTCATTATTTCTAAAAATACCATCTTCAAAAGCTTTAAAGAGAATTTTTCTGGGGTTGGCTCCTGATTTCAAATATTTGTCCCAGTCAATACCGGCCCAGGCAGAGGTTAAGGTCGACGGCATTACCTGATTGTTTTCATCACCGAACATCACTTCAGCCCCGACTCGTGCGGCTAAGTCACCATCACCGGCACAGTCAATAAAAACCTCGGCTTCGACAGCAAACAGACCGCTTTTGGCATTAAATACCGCCTGGGTAACTTTACCGTCCGTCGCTTCCGCTCCGATAAACTCAGTCATGAAAACAAATTCAACACCAGCTTCCAGCAGCAGCTGTTCATAAACCCGTTTAAGTGCTTCAGGATTAATCCCATTACTATGTTTCGGAACTCCGGTATCTTCAGCTTTCAGGCGTTCAAGTATTTCACGACCAATACCGTCGGCGACAAAATTTTCACCATCGGAAAAGGTCATAAATACCGGTACGCCGCCAGCAGTACCAAGTCCCCCCAAGCAGGTGTGGGCTTCCGCCAGAAAAACTTCAGCCCCAGCTCTGGCAGCCGCCAGAGCCGCCGCGCAACCGGCGGGACCACCGCCGACAATACAGACTTGGGTCTGCTTTTTTATCTCAATCTCACGGGTAAAAATCATATTAAATTCCTTTCTTCACTAAACTCACGATCACGTGGTCGTCCTTGAACATAGCTTGCGGCAAAATTATATTCACCGCGAAAGGAGACCATAGAGCTCAGGTCAACAGTTTTCATGGATAATTTATCACGAGTAACTTCAATAATTTTGAATTCAAACGGCATTTCACTGAAAGCCGCGGCCGTAGCAAAATAACACCCGGCTTGCTTCAATGCCATATTCATGTGGGTATGAGCACCAAGCACTAAGGCTGTAGATTGTAGATGTTTTCCCATTTTTTCACAGAAGTCACCGCCCGGAGCATGTAGCGCATCAGTGCCGCCATGCTGTTCCGGCGGCATTCCGTACATTGGAGAATGGGTGACGATTAACTGGGTAAAACAATCGGGATCAAGGGTGTCGAGTTGTTTAAACTGTGCAGCTGACAACCATGGAATTTGCGCTTCTTCAGGTTTCCAGAAAGCTGGAACTGCACCCCAATTACACAACATCACATCAAGTTGCACGCCTGCATTGATCAAACGAAAATCGGGATTCCCGGATGGAAAGAACTGTGGTGCATATTTCAGCCACAGTTCAACCGAATTATCGGCGGTCAGATCATGATTCCCCAGGGCTAAATAGGTTGGACAGGGCAGTTGACCGAAAAACTCTGCGGCAACCGTAATCGTTTCAGGCGTAGTTTGTTCAATTATATCACCGCCATGCATAACAAAATCTATATCACCGCTTGTATTGATATAGTTTTTCAGACAAGCCATAATTTCCGAAAAATAGCACAGGTAACGGGTTTGTTTGGTATAACCGGCATGATCGCTGCCGCCAATATGAGTATCTGCTAAGTAGATAAACTTCATTATTCACACCACCGGTTGCTTGGTAGAGCTGACGGTATTGGCTAACCAATGAATATCATGTTCATTCAGCCCCAGCGTGACGACAAATTGCTGCAATTTGTCGAGCATGGCAAAACTTTGCAGCGTATGCGCATCACTGCCCAGTGTAAAAGTACAGCCTGCCTGCTTCGCAAGGGTCAATAATCTTGTCGGGGTTGCTAAACTGAAACAGTGATTGTTTTTAGCTGCGGCCAGATAACAGCTGTTAATTTCAATCCCGATATTATTTTCAGCCGCGATGGCAAAGGCGTCAATGAGTTCCGCGTCGGACAAAGAGTCAATCGCTTTATCGTAGAGTTCCAGGTAACCGAATGGGAACAATGGGTGCACCAGAATATCCGGCAGCCCACTGGTAGCGGCAGAGATAAAAAACTTCAACAGATGTTGTGCCAGACATGCCGGAGTTGCCTCTGCTGGCTGCTGCACAAACTCTCTCATGTGAAAATGATCCGTCGCCATTACCACATAATCCATCCGGGCTTTAAATTCCGGTGTGATACCAAATACTCCCGGCGCGGTCATATCGGCTTCACAACCAACCATCACCGCAATATCCCAACTGCGGGAATGAATAAATTCATGCAATTTAAGGTGTTCAGCTCCGTTTTGAGTTTGATAGAAGCCACTGGGAGCTACAATTTCCGACAACCAGATGTGGTCGACAAAACCTACTTTCTGATAGCCTTTATCTTTCAATAGCTGAATAATATTCTCCGGCGTCTGCTGTTCGTCATGACAACACGCCGAAGCTAAGGTATGAATATGCATATCCGAAAAAAATATCATCTGAGATATATCCTTAGCAGGCAAAGCCTGCGTTTTCTGTTGCTACTGCGGTTGTTGCGGAACGACACCGCGGCAAATAATGTTAAAGAGACAATTACAAGTCTCCACGAACAAACAATAAGTAGCGATTACATTAAGAGATTAAATATAGCTCAAACAGACTATAACTCAATGCTTTTTGTTTAAAGATTAATGAAATAACCAGGCGGTGCCGGAACTGTAGTGCCAGGCTTTGATAAAGTCGGCATTTGTCGTACCAGCGACAAAGCACGCTCATCAAGAAGCCCCTACTCGTGTAATCTAAAACTGCACTGCAACACAATAGTGGAGGAATTTGATGCAGTGTTGTTCTCATTTTTTCCTTTAAATCCCATTAGGGATGATTTAATCGTAGCCATGGGTGTCTTGAACGAAGACGGAAACCCGTGGTTTATCATTTCCCAATAATCACCGTGCCGTAGGTACGAATCAAAAGAATACCATCGTAACCGGTGAATTGCACACAATATTTTTGATTCGCTCCTACCGGAGCTTTTGTTTTTTTGTCTTTAATCCCAGAGCTAAAGCACTGGGCTACGGTTTAGTCATCACTCCGTGATTATTTTAGAGAGAACAAGGTGAACATAAACGGCTTTGCCGAAACTAAAAAAGTAGCTGGGAATATCTACACAAGCGTAGCGAAAAAAAATTGCGCTCTACAATGCGGCGGTACTGAAAGTAGCATACCCGTCGGCATCGGCATTGGAAAATGTCAAATAGGTTTTTTTACCGTCAATATAAAATGTATGCAGGGTATTGGGATTAGCGTTAGCTTTACCGTAAATATACTTACCGATCATATTATAGATGACAGATGATGTGGCAGTTGCCCTGTATATCCTGTTTTTTTTAGCGATTAAATATGTTCCCCCAAAGATACCGACAGCATATATTTCATTATCCGCATTATAAAAAATCACCGCTAAATCCGCGTCTGTTTCATAACCCTTAATAACTATCTTAGGTGCCGCATAATTTTTCTGCAGGATAATTTCATATTTCCGGCCGCGTTTGACATTAATAAAAGCGCCGGCGCGATTGCGAGCAGTTTCAATCACCGGTGGCGAAGCACCCTTTTTCACCGGATAAAAAAGATTGACAAAAGCGGTATATGTCGTTGAGGCAGTTGTCTCAATCGAATTTCTATAAGTCTGCTGCTTCCGGTCGTCCGGCAAACTGCCGGTAACCAGTTTATACTTTGCCGGCGCAACGACATATTGGTATAATTTTGATTTTTTCCCGACATAGGTAATCAGCTCATTTTTTGCAGTGGATTGATTATAACTGATAAAATTATTCTGCATCGTCGCGAGTGCGGTGGTATGCACTGAATCATAGACAATATAATAATCCGGTTTCACATAGAGTACACTTCGCGTCACATTATCACCAATTGCGGCAATCGCCCCTGACATGCGGGCATCTAAATATTTATTGCCGCGTTTGATATATGAAGCATCGCTTTTGACAAAATTCAGCCGTTCTGTCTGAAAATAGGGTTTCATCTGCTGGCGGTTAAAACCATCTGAACTGTTCTTATAGTTAATGGTAATACTGTTTTTATTATATGAGTCAGCAAATTTCGGAAACCCGGGTTTGCGGTCCAGAGCATAATTAACGCCACGTTGAGCTAAATATCGTTCTCCATAAGCCTGCAGCAGAATCACATTCTGATCACGGTTTAAATGGTCACCCCGTTTATAATTTCTCTTCTGCATGGCAAAGAGTTTATCATCTTTGCTGAAACCGTCCCGCCAGAGCACCAGCCCGGTTACCGCAAAATTTTTATCATTTTCTATCAGGGGCGGAGCCGCTTTTATCTTCTTTTTAATTTTGTCAAGATAATAATAACTGACAAATGTATTTGGTGATTCCAGTGGAGTTGTACCGTTTTTCAAATAGGGGTCCAGATAATTATTAAAGATCCATAACAGTCCGGGGTCGGAAAACATTGAGCTCCAGACAACGGCGGCGTGCCACCTGACACCTAGCGATTTGTTATGTTTTTTATCAAAATTAAAACTGTTGACGGTAGAATCACCAAACGCGATATAATATCTGAAAGCATCGCCCAGTTCATCCAGATACACATTAGCTCGCAAGTACATTAAAAACTTAAACGGATCCCGGGCAGGTGGTGAGATAAAATCGGTATATTTAAGTTTTAATGCCCGCGCCATCGGTTTTACTATATCCGCTAATTGAGTCAGCGTCAGCATATAATATCCGGTGGCGGCATTTACGCCGCCGTCCCGGTTAAAATATTTTGTGATCAGATGTTTTACCGCTCTGGCATTAATCATATATTCATATTTATATTTTATATTACCGGTATAGTAATATAAAAACTTCTGGGCAAAAAACATTGCTCCCAGATAAAACGCCGCCTGATTTGAGTCCTGCAAATAGCCTGGGCCGGCATCATAGGCTGGGTAGCGGTTAACCCATGCATCTTTATTATATTTTTCAAAAAATGAGTTAATGGCATCATAACCTTTAATTTTCACGGCATTGTAGACCTCTTTTCTTTCCGAGTCAGTCAATAACGGATTCAGCAGATCAAATGTAATAAGCACGGATTTTAAAACATTACTCTCCTTAAACGGTGCGTATGGACGACCATTCACATATCTGGTCCAGGTTTTTAATCTTACGGTATATAAGAGTAATTTTTTCGCCAATTCGCCATGTTCTTTTTTTCCGAACACTGTATACATAAAAGCCAGGGTCGGCATGTGCAAGGTTCCCCGCGGAACTTTTTCTCCGGGCTTAGACAAATCTAAATTTGCAACTATCTTTTTAATACTGCCGACATAATATTTTTTGATCACATCTTGACGCAACCGCTTCGCCTCGCCTTTGCCTTTCAGATAGAACTGTCTTATCGGGGCAATCTCATCTTTGGTCAAAGTTAATTCAAGTGGCAATACTCTTGACAGTTTTTTATTATCACTGCCATTAAAGTTATGCGTCAATTTACTCTTTGCGCCTGCTGGAGTTGTGGCTAGTACCCCAACCACTGCCAGCACAATTATGCCGATTAATGCTTTTCTTATCATAATTTTCCCTTGTTACTGAAACTATACAAAATTATCCAAGGATTTTAATTGCATAGAATCATCTTTTAATTATTATATTTCTCGTAAATACCTTCTGTTCTCAAACGTCTGCCGACCTTACGCAGAACAACAACATCCTCCGGATCAAGTGAACCGTCAGGCAGCGGAGCACTATTCAAAAGCAGATTGCAGTCGCTGCCCGCAGCCGCCATAAGTTTTGACCATACCTCTTCTTCATACAAATGGTTACCGCACTCGTTTTTTTTATAGCCCCAACTACCGCCACGGCACATGGTTGTGCAGATTTCAATTAGCTTATTCTCACTGATTTGTCCACGCAGCCGAGCATCAGTATCACTGCCAGGCAGACTATGTTCTGGCGCAAAAAAGTCTTCAGTCCCAGTCACCCCCTGTTTATATGAAACCAGCACCTGCGGTTGCAACCGGTGAATATGGTCATAAAGGTCCTGACAGTGAAACTTAGCTGAATCCCCGCTTAACGGCACTCCGACCCCGTCCAGCCAGATAGCGGCAACCGGCCCGTATTGAGTCAGTAATTCTGTAATCTGTGCCTGCATAAAATCAAGGTAACGTTGCAGGTTATGTTCATCACCATAAGCGTAGGTCACTTCCGGCGGGATATATTCAGGGCGTGCCGAACCGCCCCAATTATCATTATTCGGAGCATGCGGATGTCGCCAGTCCCGCCCATGAGAATAGTAGAGGCAGAGTCCCAAGTTATGTTTTTCACAGGCAACAGCCAGCTCGGCAACTAGATCACGGCCGCACGGTGCATTTAATGAGTTAAAGTCCGTCTGTGCGGTTTTGAATAGGCAGAAAGAATCATGATGCCTAGTAGTGATATTGATATATCGCATGCCGCATTCAACGGCAAACCGGGCTATTTTTTCAGCATCAAAATTTACTGCCGTAAACTCCTGGCTCAGCGTTGCATATTCACTGACCGGAATTTTTTCATAAAGCTGCACCCATTCATGCCGCCCTACAAGAGAATACAAGCCGTAGTGCAAAAACAGCCCGTAACCTGCCTGGCTGAACCAGTCAAGTGCAGCTTGACGCGGATTATCCGCATAAACCTCTTCATACCCCTTGAGGTAACTTGGTATGCTCATCATTATCCTTAATTTTGTTTATTGAAAAAACTCCTCGCCAATTATTGCAAATATTTGATAATATCTTTTGCCACCAGCTTCGATATATGTTTATAGCCCTCTCCTGAATAATGACAGCCATCCGCTATTTGGAATTTACGCTGAATTGCTCGTGCTGAAGTATATAAATCACTGACAGGAATATTATATTTGTCCATGACTTTTTTAGCAATACTATTTAGTTTCAACATAGACCCCTGCTTATACTTTGTTCCGCTCAAGGGAGTAGATTGAGCCCAGACCAATTTAGCACCGCTCTTTTTTAATCGTACAATTATTTTTTCCAGATCCTGAGCATAAATTTTCGGGGTGGAATTACGGTTGTGGATGCCAAAATTAAAATAGATCAAATCCCAATGACCGTCCCCCAACCAAACATCAAGTTTTTTCAGACCAGTGCCAGTTGAACCGCAATTAGCCGGGGCACGATGAAGATTAACTTTACCGGATAAGCGTTTTCTTGTCGGCAGGGTGTATGCACGTGAAATAGAGTCGCCAATTAAAAGTACACGTGGCAGTTCAGGGTTATCTTTAACAAAATCCCAAGCTGAAATTCGCCCTTGAAGTTTACGCCGTTTATATACTGGCAAATAATAACTCCCCAGATTTTCTTCCAATATTTTTTCCCACGCCAACTCCTGTGGTGACATTTTTGCTTTTCTCTGTGCATCGGCGGCGACATCAAAGGTTGAGTTAACGGCTTTTTTCTGTTTTAACTGCCGTGCATTGCTTGGTTCAAGTCGAGCTCCATCAACGAGAAAAACCACTTTATCAAAACTGACATTACCATTACTGCGTAAAATAACTCTAATCATCTTAGTCGTAGCTGGAGTTTTCAAGGAAACATTTAAAGAATACCAAAGATTATCTGAGTTAACAGCTTCTCCTGTCAAACGTTTAACTATCTTTTTACCTGAACCGACCTTGTCATAACATATTAACTCAGCCTTGACGTTAACATTTTTATCGGGTTTTGCCATTAAAGTCAATTTACAGCTGGTGTTCCCTCCGACATTAACATCCTGCCAGAGCACTAAATTAGGGTTTACTCCACTAGTCTTGACTCTGCCTGATTGTTTACCTTCGACCTTAAACTTTTTGTCTGGGGTCAAGGTTACACTATAATGCTTACGACTCCACTCGCCTGGATGCCAGTTGGCAATTTTCCCTGTATGATTAAGACTTTCAAATCCACCATTTTTTATTGCGTCATATTGTTGCGCCCCTAAGAGCCCGATACTAAGCCATACTATATTCAGACCAATACAAAATTTACTAATTGTCTTTCCATCCATTGTTATTCTCTCCGTTTGGGTTCGTTTAATGCGACATCTGCTTTCAAGGGTCACCTGAAGGATTCCCAGGTCATTATCAATAAATTAAAGTTCAGCTTCCACCTGTTCCGTTAATCATAGCGAATTCCCAGTCAACACCAAGATGATAGCCTAGGCGGCTGGGATATTTATTCAGTCAGTATAAATACTATCCGTACGCTTTCTTAAAATTTCCTGTTTTTTGTGAGTTCTAAAGCCTGTGTTATCCCTTTTACCATTTCCGGATCTAAGGTTAAGCGTTTTTTATCTTTGATTAATAAAGGATAATCATAAAACTCCACCCGACGATATTTAACGTTGTTCTTCTTTTGGTAATCAGCGACAATTTTAAATTCAGTCAATATCCGTTCCGCACTCTTCGGGTTATAGGTAGCAACCAACGGGCTTAATTGACCATTTGAGTTGCCGGCTTTTACCCATTTTGAGTAGTTTTTCATTAAATTTGCCGTGCCCTCAAGGCTGGATTCTGGACCACGGGTAAATCTACTGACATATTTGCCATGATAATCCAATTTAAAGCGGTTAACCCATTTAGGGGCTTTATAGGATGGCGATGAAATTGTATAACAGGCAGTTTTAAGCTTTGGATCAAGTTTTTTGCAAAATTTATTCCATTGCTCAACAAAAGATACAATACTTTCTTCAGCAAACTTTGCGGCTATTTTGTTTTGGGGAATTCCAGGGTGCTCGGCGGCAAATGCCGCTTTCTGTTTCAGTGAATAATCACAGTAACATGACGTATGATAACCATCTTTATAGCGAATATAGTCAAGATAGAGTTCATCAGGTTGATATTTTTTTATTAGCTCTTGACTAATTGCCATGGCTCGTGCCCGAACTGCTGGCTGGTCAGGACAAATACCTCTTGACCATTTATGCTTAGCATCAATGTCACTAAGCTTCATTTCTCCTTTATTCAGCTTATCGTACTCTTTTTTGGTGATATTAGGCATGAATTTATCCCATTCCCGGCTGCTTTTGAAAGGGAAAATAATCAATGCCACTTTTAAACCTCGTTTTCTCGCCGCCTTCACCATATAGCCCACCGGACTGAATCCTTTACGACAGCCTCTTTTTTCTTCAATCTCAGTCAGTTTTGTCGGATAATAAAATATCCCCGCTTTAGCGGTAATTCCAACCTTGGTGAAGCCCATGCGTTGACAATTATCCATAATAGTATCAATGACTTCAGGCGAATTCAGCCCGACCATCTTAGGTTTCTGCGCAACCCAATAGGATGGAAGCCAGATCATTGCCTCATCAAACTTGGGCATCGGTAAATTGCGATATTTGGCTAAATCACCGTATTTAAGCTGTCGGTTATATTTACCCGTTGTCGCCAGCAAACCAGCCGCTGTCGCCTTCAATGAAATATCATAGCGCGGTTTAGCTCCAGCCCATTTTACTGCGTTCAGCAATAACAGTTTATCCACTTTCGGTAATGAACCGGTTTTATCCTTCCAATAAATCCCCATGGGGAAACCAATTTGGACTACTCTGCCCCGCGAAACCTCTCCCGCGACAATCATCGAGCGACCCAATTTATCAGTTGCCAATACTTTACCATTTTTACCGGGAATTATTTCCATGTGATCATATTCGTGAGAAAAGTGCCGAGGCATACCAGCCATTACCGGATGATTTGCATTGGTAACATCATAACCCTTCTTCAAGTTCCGTTTTTTGCTGACCCCAATCATCGGAAACAGCTTATAAGAACTAAAAACACCTTTATAGCCGATAGCATTATGTCCTAAAACCAAACCGCCGCCACTGTCAACATAATTGCTCACTGTCTTAATCCAATCAGTGCCTTTAACCCTACGATCTGCATCACTTTTGTCTTTTTTCGCCAGTTTGGTTACCGTAAGAATTACCACTGTATCATATTTGCGTAGCGTATCACGCTTCAGATTATCAATCGTTTCAACTTTAATCCCAGGCGTGTTGAGCAAAGCTTGATAAGCATATTTGATACCAAATTGCTTAAATTGCTTGCCGTTATTATAGACGGCTACTTGTAAGATTTTACCGTTCCCAAAATGTTGTTTATCTCTAGAAAATACAGTAGTAAGTGTAAGCAAAACAGCCATTAGGAAAACTACTGTTTTTTTTAAATACATAATAATAAATCCTTTAATTTGGATAATTGGAACTAGTCGTTTTGGTTGAAACGCCTCACATTAGCCATGAGGCGTTCAATAGGTGTCAAAATAGTTTTCCTGTTCCAACCGGCGTAAACCCATTCTGTAACGCGATTGCGGTGTCGGCTCCCGGAGTAAGTTCCCGGTAAGTCAGCCCCTTTACATGACCATCAACATAAACCAGATTACTTTTCCCTTGCGTCGCAGCCCCAGTGCTTGCATTCATGGTTGTCGTCACCACATCCCGACCGCCACCACCATGTCTAAATCCAAAGTAGTAAACACGCGCTGTCCATGGATAATTTATTATTTTTGAGTCCGTGGCAAAAATCACCTTGGTCGGTGAGGTCAATTCACTCACCTTACGCCGTTTATTAATCGCAGCATTACCGTTAGGAAATCCAGAAAGCCGAGAATTTATCGCGTAATGCGTGTATTGAAAATATTTCTGTGAATAAAATCCAAATGGTCTGCCTTCACCGGTACAGGCAAATGTCCCTTTGGTAGAATAGCGTCCATAGCCATAATATGTAACCCCATACTTGGTATGAGCACTTTTATAACCTGAAAGACTCCCAAACCAGAACCTGGTATTATAGATGCCGGAACCATCATTTGAGGTTCCACCGGCAATAATCCAATCATCATTGTCATTCGAATACATCGCGGATGCCAGCCCCATCTGTTTTAAATTATTCACACAGGCAATAGATTTTGCGGTATCCCGCGCCTTGTTTAAGGCCGGCAATAACATACTGGCGAGGATCGCGATAATAGCTATTACAACCAATAGTTCGATGAGGGTGAATATTCTCCGACTTTTTTTGCTTTCATTTCGATTTTGCATTTTACTGCTCCTTTTTTATTTTGTTTTAACGCTCCGCTTCACCACCTGAAACAGCTCTAAATAGAAATCAGGTTCGTATGCCAGTACCACCTCCTTCATAGGTTTTAAAATTACCTCTTGTATATGAAATTTTGCATTCAGCCACCTGCTGACTGGACAAAATATAGAATTCAACAAATTCACTTCGATTTAATACTTTTATCCTAAAACTCTAGGACTTTCCGAAAGCTCCGTTACTATACTGCAATCAATGCTTCGTCAAGCTCATATTCACTAATTGCCCCCATGGTATTATCAATAGTTTTAATTCCCAACACCGGCTTTTTCGCCGGTAATAACGAATTGCCGCTCAGCATAAAGGCGATAGTCCAGGCGACCGGAATATTTGTCCAGCCGGTATAGATACTGTCAGCACCGCCTTCAAAAAGGTTGCCGCCACCCCAAGTGCCTGCTTTCAAGTCAAACATGCCCCGCCAGCAGCCGTTGAGATGCGGTTGCGGGCTCTGGTCCTGAATATCCATAATCAGCTGCATCGCTTTATCCAATCCCAGAGCATATTTTTTATCACCGGTCAAATGATAGATGCACTGCAAGCCGACCACCGCCCAGTTCTGAGTATAAACCATATCAACCAGATGCTCGCCAACCGGTGCCTCTTTGCCGTGTTCACTCGGAATGGCTCCGGTGTCTTCATTAATTTTGTTCAGCAGTGAATCGGCATATTTTACCGCGCACGCCTGAACTGTTTCATGGTTAATAACGGCAGCGGCCACCCCCGCGCCAATCACCACATAAGCTTGATCGCTGGCAGAAAAACTGACCGTATCAGACATTAAATATTCATGATAACAAATAATTGCCGCGCGATATTCAACTTTGGGATTTACCCGATAGGCATGAGCCAAAGCGATCATGACCAACGCCCCCCAGTGAGGAAATTTCAACTCGCCCAGCCACTGCCAGCGGTCATTTTGTTTCTGCTGAAACTGGGCATTAAAACCCGCCAGTAGTTGATCCGCCAGCAACAGTGCCCGTCCCCGAATTCCGTATTTACGCTCCAGTTCAGGATAACGTTCAGCAATAATCAATGAAATTGCGCAGTTCCAGGAGTTGTCATCAAACCAGACCGCGGGTTCCCACTTCTCATTCGCCCAGCGCCAGACATTTTTCGGAAATTTATCATATTTAGTATTGTACATGCCGCTGCGGCAGAAGAGATAACGCAGAATATTATCCGCAACCCGATAATATTTATCATCATTCAGTACCTTAGCCGCTTCCAGAAACATCAGTGCCGCTTCAAAGTTGCAGTCAGTACGTCGATGTTCAATAATAATATAACCATCATGTTCGGTGTAGGCCGGGAATGAGGCTTTGGTATGTTCGAGAGCTGTATTATTTGCCGTCAATACCACCCGTGCCGCAACGCCCCAGCTGCCGTCAACCGGGTCAAGTACCCCGGACTGTTCAAGCCAGTTGATGTTCGCCAATAACGCGGCACTAAGTTTTTTCTTATCCAACATAAAATCTTCCTTAAATTATTTATCTTTGTAAACAATCCCTGGGAACGCTGAGCCCCAGCTCGGCACAAAAAAATATTCAATTACAGTGGTTATCTCTATAATATTACTGTTGTTCCAGCTGCCAATATAACCTGTATTCTTGTTACTTGCGTTGAGACAACGCAAACTACTTCATCAATCATAATTCCCTAACGCTTCCTCTAATCACCAGTTCCGGAGTAAATACTTTATCTTCAACAATCTGTTCCCTATCATCTATCTGCGCCATCAACGACTCAGCTGCCGCCACACCAAGCTCTTCTTTATGCTGATTGACCGTAGTCAACGGCGGATGCATCAACGTGGTAAAGTTCATATTATCAAAGCCGATAACGGAAAGTTCATCTGGGATAGTTATCCCCCGCTCCGCCGCCAACTGATAAACATTCATTGCGTTGTAGTCACTAAAACAGCCCACGGCGGTAAATTCAGTCATTCTTGGCGCAAATTCAACAGCTGTATAAAATCCGGCAACTTCAATGCCATATTCAGCTAAATGATTAAAGAAAGCGACATTACGTTGATCAGGATGTTCATGAATACCGATATAGGCGATTTTACGATGCCCAGTCTGGTAAAGATATTCAGCCGCTGTTCTACCTCCAGCCGCGTTATCATTGTAAACGGCGGGAATATCTGTGGTCGGAACAGTGACACTGACCAATGGTTTTTGCTGCGAAAGTTTCTTTAGATAGGTCGTAAGCATTTCATTGGAATGGAGTGAGGCGAAAATTATCCCGTCAACCCCTTTATTGACTGTAAATTCCAATATTTTCAGCATTTCATCATTATCTTTAGTCGCTCGGACCACGGACAGCAGCAGGTGATAGCCCTGTGCTGCAACCGTCGCTTCTATGCCGTCCAGAATATCCATCCAGAATGAATAATTCAGCTGACCTGAAATAATTACTCCGAGTAGAAAAGTTTTTTTACCGGCAATAGCCCGTGCATGGGTATTAGGGTGAAACTTATGTTTTTCAATTACCTGTTTAATACGCTCGCAGGTTGACTGGGCTATTCGATATTGCTTGGCCTTACCGTTAATATACATTGACGCGGTAGTCAATGAGACCCCGCTTAATTCAGCAATATCTTTCAATGTAAGTTTTTCTTTCATTAACAGCCTCTGAATATTATATACCCATTATGGGTAGTTTTCAGTTAGTTTATCTGGCAAATTAAGCTCAATTGCACAGAATAAAAGTTTAAAATTCAACCTAAACGAGTATAAATCAACCAGCTTGCTAAATCGCTTTAGCATTAAAATCAAAAAATAATCAAACTTATGCTAAATCGCTTTAGCTATATTATAGCAACATTTTATTTTATTGTCAATAGTAAAAATAAAAAATATTGATTTTTTACTTATTTATGTTAATTGAAAAGTTAAACGCACACTCAAAAAAATATTCCGTGCGTTTAGTATATCTTAAAGTATAGTGTGCGTTTAGTTTGACATGAGAAGTAAAGTTTTAAATATAAGTTTTATAATGGTTA
>JAKIUY010000115.1 GCA_021647315.1 Victivallaceae bacterium | reverse complement strand
ACTTAACGATGTATTTATCATTGTGGAGTCCTCCTTTTTTTGAGTTACCGTAATATACTTTACGGATAAGGTTGCTCCACTCTCTTTTTAATCTTTTTTAAAAATTGTTAGGACACATGTGACTTTAAATATTTGTTGTCAAGCCCGAAACCAGTTTACAGAGGTGATTTCAAAAGTCCAAAACGAGTATGATTTTTAACATTTTGGGTGAGTTTACATTGAGAAATAGTGATTGTGGTGCTATATTATAGGTTAAATTTCGGCAAAAACAGATATACGACTCCGATTAAGTCACAGTTAATAAATTTGAAGCGAAAACGATATAATAAAAATTATAGAATCATCACAATAGAGGCAATCACCTCAATAAATAAGGTTTAAGGAAAAAATAAAGCATTATGCAGAAAATTAAAAATATCGCAATTATTGCCCATGTTGACCATGGTAAAACAACTCTGGTTGACGAGATGCTGAAACAGGCTAATCTGTTCCGAGATAACGAACATGTCCAGGAGTGCTTTCTGGACAGTAGCGATCTGGAACGCGAGCGCGGCATCACAATTCTGGCTAAAAACGTCAGCATTAACTATAAAGGGTACAAAGTTAATATTATTGACACCCCTGGACATAGTGACTTCGGCGGTCAGGTTGAGCGGGTGCTGAAATTAGCGGACGGAGTATTATTGTTGGTCGATGCGGCCGAAGGTCCGATGCCTCAGACTCGTTTCGTGCTGGATAAAGCATTACAGCTGAACCTGAAACCGCTGGTCATGATTAATAAAATTGACAAGCCTGATTCTCGTCCTGATGTCGTTCATGATAAACTTTTTGATCTGTTCTGCGAACTGAATGCTACAGACGATCAGCTTGATTTCCCCCTGCTCTACGGTAGCGGTCGCGACGGCTGGGCGGTTAATGAGCTGAATGACCCGGACCGTGACTCAATTTTACCGCTGATGGATTCGATTATCGAACACATCCCAAGCCCGCCTTTACTTGAAGGCGGAGTACAGTTACAGATTGCATCACTTGATTATTCGGACTATGTCGGTCGTATTGGCATCGGCCGCGTCTACCGTGGTACAATAAAAAGCGGCGTACCGCTTGCACTGATGAAAAATGACGGCAGCAGACAGCTGGCCAACATCAAACAGTTATTTACGTTTGAAGGACTGACCCGCGAAGAGACCGATTCAGTGGAGTGCGGTGATCTGTGTGCAGTTGTCGGCGTTGAAGGTATTGATATTGGCGATACGCTCACTGATTTTGACCATCCCGAGGCGTTACCGCCGATCAAAATTGATGATCCGACTATTTCAATGTTCTTCAGAGTTAACGACTCACCGCTTTACGGCAAAGAGGGCAAATATGTCAGCAGCCGTCACCTGCGTGAAAGATTGTTCAAGGAAACTGAACGTGACGTGGCGTTGCAGGTTGAAGAGATCAACGGCGATGCATTCAAAGTCAGCGGCCGCGGCGTAATGCATATTTCCATTCTGATTGAAAACATGCGCCGTGAAGGATATGAAATTTCCGTTTCACGCCCGCAGGTAATTTATCGCACAGTTGGTGATGTAAAAGAAGAACCGATTGAATTGCTGGCAGTCGATGTTCCAGGCGAATATGCGGGGAAAATCATCGAATTGGCGGGGATCAAGAAGGGTGAACTTATCCAGATGGAAAGCCGTGGCGAACGGCAATTGATTGAATTTATGATTCCGACCCGTGGTCTGATCGGCCTGCGCAGTAAAGCATTGACACTCAGCGCCGGCGAAGCAGTTGTTTCACATCGCTTTATCGAATATGCACCCTTCAAAGGCGAAATTCCACGCCGTCAGAACGGCAGTCTGGTCAGCATGGCAAGCGGTAAAGCCGTCGGTTATGCGATTGATGCCCTGCAGCAACGCGGAATATTTTTCATTACGCCGGGCGAAGAGACCTACGAAGGCATGATTATCGGGGAACACTGTAAAGATAAAGATCTGATGATTAATATTCAGAAAGGTAAGCAGTTGACCAATGTCCGGGCATCCGGTACTGATAAAGCCATGAAAATTGCACCGCCACGGCTCATGAGCCTGGAACAGGCGTTAGAATATATCGAAGATGATGAACTAGTCGAAGTTACCCCCCTGAATATCAGACTACGTAAACTCTATCTAACTGAAATAGAACGTAAACGCAATCGAAATAAGTAGGAGCTTGGGGCTTGGGCTTGAAAATTGAAATTTAAGAGTTTAGAGTTGAACTGGGAGTGCTGATCGTCAGACCGGCATTCAGAACACTATGTAATACACAAATGCATTCTTTTAACTAGTTTTCAGTGCCTGTTTAAGTTCAACTGCGCAGCTCTTTAATAGCTTTTAGACCGCAAAACGGTACAAACAGATATTTATGAAAAACGACAGGAAAAAATTTGCGGCTGATCTACCGTCGGCACCGGAATTTCCGGTACGTCAGCTAACTGCCGCGCAGATCAAGAATGGGATTGTCGTCAGAGTGCCTAACTGGCTCGGTGATGCAATTATGGCAGTCCCTGCCCTAATGCAGCTGAAAAAAATCATTCCGCAACCTGCTGCCCTGTTCGTTATCTGCCCACCGGTGCTGGAACAGATATTCAGCGCCATGAAGTTTATTGACCGGGTAATTCCGCTGACAGCGGCTCATCGCAACTGGACTGCAGAAGACCGCAGTACAGTCAAGGCATTAAATGCCGGTGCCGGAATCTTTTTCAATAATTCACCTCGCGATGTCATTGCCTTGCGCCGATGCGGTATCCGTAACTTATATGGTACAACGGACCGCATGCGCTGGCTGTTACTCAGCCGGAGCTTTAAATTTCCAAAACGCCGTAACCTGATTCTTAATCAACTCCACCATACATCAAAATATCTGTCTATGGTCAAAGCTCTAGGCGCACCGGAATGGGATGGCACTTTACCCGACCTGGAACTATCGCAGCAACTGAATAAACTATCGGACAAGATCAGAAATATTTGCGCACAACCTAAATTGATGACTCTGGCAGCCGGTGCAGCTTATGGCAGTTCAAAACGATGGAGTACAGAAAACTTTCACGCCGTTGCGGAACAATGGATTGCCGACGGTGGTTTTGTCGCCACACTGGGCACTGAAGTCGAACAGGAAAATGGTGCGAAAATAATCTCCGGCCTGCCGGACAGCAGTGCAGTCAACTTGTGCGGTGAAACTTCGATGACTGAATTGATTTACCTGTTGAAAAATTCCACGGTATGCGTTGCTAATGACAGTGGCGTCATGCATCTTTCCGCGTTGCTTGACCGCCCGGGAATCGCGATTTTCGGGCCAACCGACCCCTCTTCAACTTCACCAATTTCACCAAATTGGCAGGTTATGTTTGATAAACAATCTTGCGCACCATGTTTCAAGCGTGAATGTCCTCTGGGAACCGCGATCTGCATGCAGGTAATTACCCCAAAAATGGTTATAGAAAAACTGCCGTAGCAGTTCATTTTTTTGTCACAATACAGGCAGTCCATTATTAGTATGAAGTTAACAAATTAACGGATAATCGTTCCGTTCTTCGATGTAACTAATTTTAAATAAATATATTATCATATTTTTTATTTTTACGCAAATTTGTATGGTTTGAATTTTCTTTCCCATTCAGTTAAGAGAAGGTTTTTGGGGTCTGGGTTTTTCGGGGTATGTCCCTTTCTGTTACCGCAGATATGTTGAAATGGGGATTAAATCTGACAATAGGGCGGAGCTTGAAACTGTAATGCCGGTAATAATAGGTTCGGATTCGTTTAAAGACCGAATAATAAAGAAATTTTTACTCCGTAATGTTGCAGATATAAATAGCCGAGAACAGTCGTTACTAGCAAAAATTAATACTCTATCAATTGATGAAGTAATTTATATTACAGCAGTTGCTTTAAAAGATCAACAACTCAAACCCGCTCTAATAAGAAAGATAAATATGTTCATGGAGGTAAAACAGTGCAGAAAACGGGAAACAATGGCAAATATTGCAAAAAGATTTGAAATATCAATCAGTGGTTTGTATATGGCTATTCATAGGTTTAAGTTACAACTTAAAGATGATAAGTTATTACGGTTGTATATCACCCAAACCAATAAAGCAACTGAGGATAAATGTAAAAATGTGTAGATTTGACCCCGATGGCTACTACGATGGCTCTGGTGGTTAATTGCACGTTAAGATAATGAATAGTATACTTGTTCTGTCCTATACACCCATACTGTTTATGACTTTGTATTTTGAAATAGGTCTGCGGTTACTCCATATATAGGGAAAATATTTCAATTGCAAATTTGAATCTAAAACTTAATATATCTAATAGGTCGTTTTATGTTTTCTAATAAAAAAAGAATAGTTCAATACATAATTTTAGCTATTGGGTTGGCTATTATTGTACTCGCTTTTGCTATATTAACATCACATACAATATATTACTTTTCTAAATCGGGGAATAATGCTTTTATTAAAACTCTAATATTTTTTGGTGTTCATAATGATTTAAAAGATGAATCAGGAAAGACTCCACTAATGATTGCAGCCTTATATAATCAAAAAAAAGTTGTTGATCTTTTAATTAAAAATAAAGCAAACATTGAGTCAGTTGACAAAAAAGGTAATACCGCATTATTGCTATCTGTAATTCGTCGCGATAATTTAGAAGTTATTAAAAAGCTTTTGAATTCTGGAAGCAATATTGACCATGCTGATAATTATGGCAAAACGGCATTTATCAGAGCTTTGACTTTAGGGCATTATAAACAAGCAGACTTATTATTAAAAAGAGGAGCAAATATTAATCATCTGGATAAGCATGGAAGAACAGTACTTATGAACGCTGCTTTTCGTGGAAAGTATGAAGCTATCAAATATCTAATTACAAATGGAGCAAACCCCAAAATTGTTTCCAGAAAAGGTTTAACTGCTTATCAATACGCTAAAAAAGGAGAATTAGAAACAAAATCTTGGAATAAAGCAATATTAGGGAATTCAGATTATCAAAAAACTTTTCAGTTATTGAAGTAATGCCGGGAATAATAGGTTCGGATTCGTTTAAAGACCGAATAATAAAGAAATTTTTACTCCGTAATGTTGCAGATATAAATAGCCGAGAACAGTCGTTACTAGCAAAAATTAATACTCTATCAATTGATGAAGTGATTTATATTACAGCAGTTGCTTTAAAAGATCAACAACTCAAACCCGCTCTAAATAAGAAAGATAAATATGTTCATGGTGGTAAAACAGTGCAGAAAACGGGAAACAATGGCAAATATTGCAAAAAGATTTGAAATATCAATCAGTGGTTTGTATATGGCTATTCATAGGTTTAAGTTACAACTTAAAGATGATAAATTATTACGGTTGTATATCACCCAAACCAGTAAAGCAATTGAGGATAAATGTAAAAATATGTAGATTTGCCCCCCGACTCCCCAATTGAGGATAAATGTAAAAATGTGTAGATTTGACCCCGACTCCCCCCTCCCTCCTAGTAAAAAACATTTTGGAGTTAAATGAAAATAATAGATCGAAATAAAATAACAATTATTGCTGGTATTATTTGTAATAATATTTTTATGTTTTGTGTGGTCTGTTTCCGAGTAGGAGAAACAAATGGATTTATAAGTCAGAATTATGAAGATATTTTTTATGGATTTACAGGATTAAATTCTGCAAATATACTTGATTCAATAAATGCAATAAATTATCCTATTTTTTGCTTGATTGGCTTCCAGTTTGAATAGCTGTTAATTCCATTATTCATAATATATTGGGGAATAATAGGTGGAATTATTGCCATTTTATTAAAAAGTCTTATTCCCTATTGCAAACGTCTTAAAAGCTGAAAACACTTTATAGCGGGCTTATAGTTTGACCCCGCCTCTCCTATGTGAGTTTGATGAAGATATACCCGCCGCCGGTGAAGCCGAATGGCTTGAATATATAATGATAATTACTGGAGATGCCTTTGTAGAAGGTTTCAAACGATATTCTGTAAGGCCGTTCGTGCGGAGGATCAACATCAAGCATGGTTACAATGTCAGTCGTATTATCAAACCCGCCCACTGGAGAGATATGCGGAATATGCAGATCTCTGATAAATATTCCCTGATTAAAGTGAGCAATAATCACACAATTACCGTGCTGCTCAAAGTCGTTAAGCCGTTCACGCAGATTTTCTTTGATTGCTGCCGCCTGTTTATATGATTTTACCGCCTGGACCGTTTCAACCAATTCATATTCGATATTATAGGCGTCAAGACTGCTTTTGACGATATCACCAAGCATAGCAAGCGGAATACCCCTTTTGCCGTTATCGCCATCTGGACTCATACGCTCTTTCCAGTTTCCCGTTCTGACCTGTTCAAGAATTTCCAATTGTGTCAGTGGCGGGTCGGTCAAGCTGTTCTCAGTGTCATTGATGGCATTAATCACTGATACCACCGAAGCGACTGAACATGATGCTTCATGATACTGTTTGACATGGTTTTTATGGAGAGCTTTTTTCAGTGCACTGCCTTCAAGGCTGTTATTGTCCACATATTCAGCGACTTCAGAGCCGAAGGTACCGGTGCCGGTTATTTTATGGAAAAAATAGAGCAGATAAAGGTAAGGTTTGATGATAAAGCGAAATAATTTCATACGTTTCCCTGTTCTTAATTAGACAGCACTCAAAAAGGGTTTCTGGTTCATCTAAACAGTCAGGCAACAGGGCGCTTTTTAGCGCCCTGCCAATTCCAGTGTCGTGTCAACTATAAAATGACACTGTGCTAGCTTGTAACTTTTTACAGCAGTTCATCCATTCTGACCAAACGCTCTTCGCGACGGGAAATTTCTGCCGCCTGACCAATTGCAGTTGAAAGCATACCGTGCTCCGCAGTTGAAGTGTTAGAGCTGTTACCTTTAACTACGTCTAAAAATGAATCAATCAGGCCGGGATCTGCACCACCGTGACCACCTTCAACTTCAGGTATATTATGTAGAATAGTTTCTTTACTCCAACGTGGACAGATTTTGATAGTTCGGTCAGTCAAACTGACTTCGGCCTGTCCAAGGGTACCTACTATAGTATAGCGGCGGTCGTCAACCGAGGTGATAAAACATTCCATATGGCTGGCTTTAATCCCATTTTCATACTCAACAATCGCAATTCCGTTATCATGAACATCTTTATCAGACATATAGATGCAGAGATCTTTATAGTAATCATCCTCCTGTGCCGCTTCATCGCTCCATTCCGGATTATCTTCAATATTGTAGCGGTCCTTGCAGATGGTTTTATAATCACATTTGCGGCAGTTTGGCCCGACGTTCTTTCCAGGTTCAACTTCAAATGGCAGGTTGTCCGGATTAAGCACGTCAATTCCGGCAAAAGCGGTTACCTTTTCAGGTTTAGGAAAATTAAGCAGCCAGTTGAAGACATCAAAATCATGTGAACCTTTATGAATCCAAAGCCCGCCGCTGATGGCATATTTCCGATTCCAACGTGCCATATAGGTCCGGCCGCCGTTATAAAACTCGCGGTTTTCCATTAAGAATATACGACCTAAAGTACCGGCATCAATGATTTCCTTAAGACGCTTAAGGACTAAATTATGGCGCAGATTGAAGCCAATCATCGGTGATTTTCCAGATTTTTCCGCCGCCGCCAGAATTTTCTTACAACCTTCAACGGTTGTTGCCAGAGGTTTATCAAGTAAAACATCGACCCCGGCGTTCAAGACATTAACCGCATTTTCCGCATGAAAGCAATCAGGAGAAGTGATAATTACCGCATCAAGCTGTTCGCTTTTCAACATTTCCACATCTGAATTGTAAAATCGCTGTTCCCCAACAATATTTTCACTACTCGCTTTCATGCGGAATTGATTGGGATCCGCAAGCGCGACAACTTCAGCGTCTTCACGCTTCGAGATAGGTTCTGCAAATGCGGCGACTCCACGATTTCCAACTCCGATGATACCAATTTTAAGTTTTTTACCGGACATTTTAATGTTTCCTTAAATTAAAGTGAAGTGGGATTAATTGATTGTTTGTCTTTCAGCTGTTTAACATAATAATGCACTAGAACAATATCAATAGCAACCATTGTTCCATTAAGTGCGTAAAGCCAGATAATTTTATCAAGCCCACCATTGGCAACACACTTCAAGCACCCAGCCAGATAACCGACAAGTACCAGATAAAGAAAGTTTATACTTTTACCCGTAGGGTTTTTAGCTTTGATTGTTTTGATGATTGATATTGGCCAGCTTGCACCGAAGCAAAACAACATCACCGCCTCAAAAAAACTACTCGCATCCATAATACTCTTGATCCTTTAAATAAAATTATTATAACTTCATCGCAAATTCAACTTAATGAAGGAGCAAATCTCAAAAGCTCAACGTAGGCTCTCTAGTGCGTAGAATTAACTTAAGTTCAATCTTTGTTAACCTACTAAACAAAGTCTAATATATCGCATAATAAAGAATAAACAATCTACAGAGTTAAAAAGATTTAATCTTATTGAAAATATTTCATATATCACGATTTCTATATTTGTAATCGCTATCATCGCATGGTATATTTAAGGCTTTATATGCTGAAAAGTGGGTTAACACCCCTTAGTCCAGCATTAATATATGATAACATTAATATTAATTAAGCTATGAGGGCCTATAATGGCAAGACTCGTCGGAAAAAAGAAAAAATATTATGAAGCTTTGGTAAAGGTCAGGCAGTCTATTTCGGAGCAGATAAATTTTCATGCCAGCGAAGCACTGGAGAGTGATAGCGGCAAGAAGAATATGGCAACTCACATGGCAGACCTCGGCAGCGATAATTCACGTCGGGAAATAGAGTTACAGTTACTGACCGAAGAAGGGGATGTTCTGGAGCGAATTGACGAAGCCATCGACCGCCTGCATCATAATGATTACGGCAGTTGCATTGACTGTGAAAAAGATATTTCCGAGGCCCGGCTTGAGGTAAAACCTTACGCTTACTACTGTATCAAATGCAAAAGTATTCGCGAAAAAAACAATGGGACGAATCCTTACGTTGACTAAGCAACCCGTCAGACTTACTCCCGGCAGCCGGCAAGAGCGCCGAGTAATTTTTTTCGCGGTGATGGTTACAGCACTGCTACTGGTGATCGACCAGATAACCAAAGCTGTCATTGTCCACAAGCTTGCACTGGGCGAGAAAATCACCATTATTCCTGACTTTTTTTATATTACCCATGTCACAAACCGCGGTGCCGCCTGGGGCATACTTCAGGGGTACAGCTGGTTATTGTTAATCGTCGCGGCGATTGCTTCATGCCTGATCATTATCAAATTACGCTGGCTGACCGAAGGCTTGACTGAGAGATATTTTATAATTTTTGTTATATTCAGCGGAATTATCGGCAATTCAGTTGACCGAATCTGGCGCCGTGAAGTGATTGATTTTTTAGATTTCATCGTCTGGCCAGCCTACAGAAACGGCAGCTGGCAGCTGACATCGTGGCCAGCATTTAACATCTCGGATTCCGCAATCTGCGTCGGCGTCGGGGCCTATTTCATCTCCTTACTACTGCGTCCTGAGCTAAAAAAAGATAATTCAACCAAGCCGGAAGTTGAAACAACAAGTGAAAATCATACCCGTAACGAGTAGGGTTTAGTCTGCTTTCCCTGCATTTTCGTTCAGGCACTGAATACAACTCCGACCATCTGCTCATATTGATGTGACGAAAAAAAAGCTGAAAAAGATATAATTCGCACTTGATATATCTCATTTCTATCCTAGATTATATGCTCCGTGTGTTTTCTTGGAGTTTGTACTACGATTCCACACCGCGACAGACAGAATAGAAAACACGCTGAGATTTGCTGTTTATTTAGTTATTTGACTTTTAAAAAAACGAACTTTATGGAGATTTACTTATGAAAGTCAGAGCATCCGTTAAACGGCGATGCGAATATTGCCAAGTTGTAAAACGTAAGGGTGTTGTTCGGGTACTTTGTTCCCGCAATCCACGTCATAAGCAACGGCAAGGTTAAACTCATAAAAATCAGTTAAGGATATATTATTATGCCACGTATAATTGGAGTTGATATTCCAGGAAACAAACGGATTGAGTACGCATTGCGTTATATTTACGGTATCGGTCCAGCCAAAGCGCTGGAAATTATCGAGAAGGCCAAGATTGACCGGGAAGTGAAAGCTAACGACTTGACAGACGCTAATATCGCTGCTATTACCACTATTCTCCAGAAAGAGATGATGGTGGAAGGTGATTTACGTCGTCTGGTTGCCGGTGACATTCGCCGTCTTTCATCGATTAGCTCATACCGTGGGATCCGCCATCGTCGTAGTCTGCCATGTCGCGGACAGCGTACAAAAACCAACGCAAGGACCAGAAAAGGACGCAAACAGACTGTCGGGGCTATCCGTGACAAAACTATGCGTAAGCTTGCTGGATAAGATCTGCTTAATAGTCAGAAACTGCATCAAAGGATACTGTTTTTATTATGGCTGAAGAAATAAAAAATGAATTAGAGGCTGCTAAAGCTACTCAGACAGCTGCGCCGGAAGCAATTGCTCCGGACGCGGATGCTACCGAGGAAACTTCTGCCACTAAAGAAGTGAAAAAGCGTGCTAAAAGTGGACGTTATGTTCCATCTGGCGTCGCTTATGTTCATGCTACTTTCAATAACACCAAAGTGACATTTACCGATTTACACGGGAATGTTCTGTGCTGGTCAACCGGCGGCAAAAATGGTTTCAAGGGCTCAAGAAAGAGTACCGCCTATGCTGCTCAGGTGATTGCCGGAGATGCCGCTAAAAAGGCTCAGTCACTTGGAATGAAAGAAGTTGAAGTAAGAATCAAAGGACCTGGTGCCGGACGAGAGTCTGCCGTCAGAGGAATTGCCGCCGCCGGGCTGGAAGTAACCGCTATTCGCGATATTACACCGGTACCTCATAATGGTTGCAGACCGCCTAAACGGCGTCGCGTTTGATTTTTTTAATAGAATAATTTTAAATTTTTGGAGGAATAACATGGCTGCTGTATCTGCTTTCCCGATGCCTCAGGCAATAGTGATGGATGAAGCAAGCGCAACAAACTGCTATGCTAAATTTACAGCTGCACCATTTCTGAGTGGCTTTGGCCATACGATTGGCAATTCGCTCCGCAGAGTACTGCTCTCCTCACTGGAAGGTGCGGCGATCTGTGCAACGCGTATTGATGGTGTTGAACAGGAATTTTCATCTCTTCCGGGTATTTTGGAAGATGTAACTGAAATCATTCTAAACTTGAAAAATATCCAATTGAATCTCTACGATACCACTAGCACGACTTTGGAAATTCGCAAAGACAAAGCTGGTCCGGTTACCGCTGGTGATATTGTCACTGATGGTACAGTTGAGATTCTGAATCCGGATTTTGTAATCTGTACGCTGGATAAAGCTACCCCTTTCCGTGCTGAAATAGATATTATCAGCGGCCGAGGTTATACTCCGGCGGAAAAACATGGACATGACAGCCAGGCGATCGGAACCATTCCGGTTGACAGCTTGTTCAGTCCGGTTACCAGAGTCAACTATCATGTAGGTGCGGCTCGGGTTGGAGAAGAAACTGAAATGGATAGTCTGGAAATTGAAATCTGGACTGACGGCAGAGTCACTCCTGAGGATGCACTGATTAGTGCAGCTAATATCCTCAAGGATCATCTCATGCCGTTCCTGGGCGGAGAAGCCGAAGAAGAAGATGTACTTGCCACGATGACCGATGAAGAACTGAAAATGTATAAAGTTCTGATTCAGGATGTCGAAGTTATTGATCTTTCAGTGCGTGCGATGAACTGCCTTAACAATGCGGATATAAAAATTATTGGCGAGCTCTGCTCCAAAACGGAAAGCAGAATGCTCAAATACCGTAATTTCGGGAAAAAATCGCTGGATGAGATTAAAGAAAAAATTGAAGGACTTAATCTTGCTCTCGGCATGAGCTTCTCGGAAAAACTCACCACTGCTCTTGAGGCTGAATCAGAAAGACTCAGAGTTAAAGAGGGAGAGGAAGAATAATGCGTCACAGAGTACATACTTTTAAAATAGGCAAATCCGGTGCTCACCGCCGGGCCATGCTGGCCAATATGATCAGCAGCCTGATTGAACACGGTGAAATTAAAACAACTGTCACTAAGGCAAAAGAAGCCCGCCGGATGGCTGATAAAATGATTACCCTGGGTAAAAAGGGTACATTGCATCATCGTCGTCAGGCAATTGCCAAACTGAGAGATAAAGTTGCGGTTAAAAGACTGTTTGACGAGCTTGCTCCGGGGTATACCGAACGAGTTGGTGGTTATACAAGAATCATCCGCCTCGGCCGTCGCCGTGGTGATGCCGCTGAAATGTGCCTGCTTCAGTTAGTTGAAGAAGGTGCACCAACGCTTAAAAAAACAAAAGCTCCAGTTGCAGAAACTGCTGTAGCAGTTGAACCGGAAATTGAAGTAGCTGAAGAAGTTGCTGAGCCGGTTGCTGAAGCAGCGGTAAAAACTGAAGAAAAATCTGAAGAAGAGTCCGACTCCAAGGAGTAACAATTCTTTTAGGATTAGAAAACCCCGGGTTTATCCAACTCGGGGTTTTTTATTTTCCCGGCAAATGGTATATTACTGGAAAATATTAGATAAAACTGTTACTACTCTGATGCTATTTTGTTTGTAGTTCCGCCTTTAGGCGGTGTCTTCGCGAGCTTCGATGCAAATCGCTCACTAAAACAAAGCAGGACAAGCTACGAATTTACCACGCTTTGCGTGGCAGATGCAACTAGGTGAGTAGTAACTCAAATTTTATAGTTTACGAGGATATATTATGAGTTACGATTACTTAGCGGAAACAATCGAAAAAATCAATCAACTGCGTCGGGATAAAAATGCCGTTATTTTGGTCCATAATTACCAGCTCGGTGAAGTTCAGGATATTGGCGATTTTGTCGGTGATTCCCTCGAATTAAGTATAAAAGCAGCCAATGTCGATGCCGCTATAATTGTCTTTTGCGGCGTAAAATTTATGGCGGAAACCGCCAAAGTGCTCTCGCCGAATAAAACTGTCCTGCTGCCGGTTTTCGAAGCAGGCTGCCCCATGGCGGATATGGCGGATGTCGATTCACTGCGCGAACTGAAAGCCCGGCACCCTAATGCCGTTACCGTATGCTATGTCAATACGACGGCTGAAGTAAAAACCGAATGCGACCTCTGCTGCACTTCGGCCAATGCTGCAAAAATAATCAATTCCATCCCGCAGGATAAAGATATTATTTTTCTCCCGGATAAGAATCTTGGAGCCAATGTTGAGATTATGACCGGGCGCAAGATGATACTCTGGGAAGGTTTCTGCCCGACCCACATGCGTATAACTGAAGCCATGGTCAAACGTAAGCAGGCAGAATTCCCGGATGCCGTGGTGATTGTTCATCCCGAATGCCGCCCGGAAATAATCGCCATGGCTGATGAACAGCTCAGTACCGGTGGTATGGTCAGATTCGTTCGGGAATCTTCGGCTGAAACCATCATTGTCGGAACTGAAGTAGGCATGATTCACCGCTTACAGAAAGAGGCCCCTGATAAAAAATTTATTCCGATATCAGAACAGGCGGTCTGCATGAATATGAAAATGATCAATCTAACTGATGTGCTGGCTGCTCTGGAAAATGATGAAACTGCAATCGAGTTACCTGATGATATTATCACCAAGGCAGAAGAACCGATCCGCAAAATGCTTAAATTAAGTTAATAAACTTTACTGCTGGGTCTTATCTTAATTTCAAAAAAAAGAGACTTGCCCTAAAACTCCCCAAGTCTCTAAAAAATATATATGTCCCCGCTCCCGGAGTCACTAATCATTAACAAGGTGTCACAACGCAAGTAAGCCTCCTATTTATAATAGCTTACAGAAAAAGAAACTCATCCCGAAACTCCCTGAGTCTCTAAAGTGTGTATATGGCTCCAGAACCGCAAGCCATGATCATTCAAAGGTATTGAGGTATAAGGTTTGTTCCCAACAATTATCCTGTCCGGTTAAACCATTTCTCAATCCCTAGAAATATCAAATAAAATGCACTGTGTGTTAATAAACAAAAGGCTGTTTGGATATTTGTCAAGTGATTTTTGTACAAAAATATAAAAAAACTATGATTTTATTAATTTGCCTTGTATTTAAGGCACCTTCCTTTATAGTTTAGATAGATAATAAAATTCAATATTAAAGAAATAATTATTTTAATCTTAACTGCATTTCAAACAGAATTAAAATCTTGTTTATTCTGCCTGCGCTGTTCCAGCGGAGCCGGTTATATTATTGGGATTGAATTTTACACTCAAATCTCCTATTCCAAGAATTGGAACCTCACCTTCTTGAAATAAGTGATTTTTTCTGCTTAAGGAATTATTTTCCCTGTTTATTTGATGTGCCCCACGACCCCGTTCTTTACTTGTGTTTGAGAAATTATTTTCCCTGTTCTATTTTAGTCGCTGCCTCCGCTAGAACGTTCTGCTCCCTCAACCCAAGAAGGTGGTATATTGAATTCTCTATAATATTTTATTCTATCTTGGATATTATATAATTTTTTAAAGTATTCCAGGGGCATGTGGCTATATGATGGATATTTTAAGCTTGGGACAGCATCATTATCATATTGAATTGGAATATTAACTGGTAATTCTTTCCAATAAAAACCTGCTAAAGTATTATTGTCATATTTCTTATATGCAAGTTCATGTTTTTGCCAATATTCCGCAGCTAACTGTCTATTTTTCTTAACACCCAATCCTTTATAATACATATCTCCTATATTGTACAACGCTCTAATATGCCCATATTCAGCGGCTGAACGGAAATACTTAAAGGACATTTTATAATTTTTAAAAAATGCGATTGTACCGCCAAAATATAATTCTCCAAGCTTAAACATCGCATCGGCATTATCAGAGTATGTAAATTTTTTTGTGTAAATGGGCATGATATGCTAAATTAAGTCATAAGGAGACTTAAAATCATGACTATTCGCGAAAAATTATTGGATGAATTGCTCAAGGATTACAAAAATCCAGAGG
>JAKIUY010000114.1 GCA_021647315.1 Victivallaceae bacterium | reverse complement strand
TCTCCTACGGAGATTTTTATGCGCTTTTTTTAAGAGTTGAAGCTGGCGCTTCAAAAATACAATGCTAAATTAAATTTATCATATCATAGGAAAAAATCATTTACACAAAATTATGGACTCACCCAAATTTAAAAATTATGCAATAGTATATTCAACTATCGAGCGTGTACTTGTCTATCCTAACGCATGGCCAATTCAAAGAGTTAATAAGAAATCAGTAACTATTCGGTATCTTAAAAGTGCCGTTTTCGCATTGCTTTCAGCAACCTTTAAGCCCTCAAGGATTGTCTATATATCAGATAGACAACCATTGTATTATCAGAAAATAGAAATCGCCATGACCGAATATATCATGAATAAGCTCAGTTTACAAACAAAAATATTCCTCTATCAACAACTTAAAGCTGTTGACTTATCTAAATATTAACATATATTTATTTCACCTGAATTCATGCGAAAATCGCTGATTAATGCTAAACAATAACTAGGAGATAAAACAATGAGTGTACCATTTAAAGTTGATCTGAATAACAAAGTCGCTGTCGTTACCGGTGGCGGTGGCGTTCTCTGTGGCATCATGGCCAAAGCTCTGGCTGAATGCGGCGCAAAAGTAGCTGTACTTGACCTGCGTCAGGAAGCAGCCGACCAGACGGCGGCAGAAATCAATCAGGCAGGCGGTTGCGCTATTGGTGTCGCGGCAAATGTTCTGGAACTTGACAGCTTAGTAGCTGCTGAAAAAATTGTCACAGAAAAACTTGGCCCATGTGATATTCTCATCAACGGCGCCGGCGGTAATCATCCGAAAGGCACGACCTCTAAAGAATACCTGTTGCCGGAAGATATGCAGAAAACCAGTGAAGAGCTGACCACCTTTTTCGATCTTGACCCTGAAGGCATAAAATTTGTCTTCAACCTTAATTTTATCGGTACTTTGATGCCAACTCAGGTATTCTGCAAAAAGATGGTTGAAAATGGCGGCGGCACTGTGCTTAATATCTCATCAATGAACGCATTCTGTCCGCTGACAAAAATTCCGGCATACAGTGGTGCAAAAGCGGCAATAAGCAATTTTACCCAATGGTTGGCAGTTCACATGTCAAAAGTTAATGTCAGAGTCAATGCGATCGCACCGGGTTTCTTCCTGACCGATCAGAACCGCGCGCTGCTGACCAACGCTGACGGTTCACTTACCGCCCGTGGCAATACTATTATTTCTCAGACCCCAATGGGTAAATTCGGTAAACCAGAAGATCTGGTCGGAACTCTGCTCTGGCTGGTCGACGAACAGGGAGCCGGCTTTGTCAACGGTACGGTTATTCCTGTAGACGGCGCCTTTTCCGCTTTTTCCGGCGTATAACAGATAAAACATGGGTTTTATCCCCATTATCGTATGGGCGAAAAATCTTTCGCCCATACGTTTATTTTCCAAAGGTCGATTGATGATGTCAACAAAAAGACAGACTATATTACGGAAATCCGTCATTAAGATTATCATTTACCTGACCACCTTTTATCTGCTGGCCGTTATTGGCGGTTGCCTGATGGCCGATAGAATAATTTTCCATCCCAGACCTGCATCATACCGCGACAGTGACACTATCATTAAGTTGCCTGTAACTGAAACGGAAAAAATTGCGGCAGTTTATCTCAGATCGCCAACCGCTAAATTCACCATTCTCTACAGTCACGGTAACGCCGAAGACTTAGGGGGAGTTTTCCCTACCCTGAAGCTGTTCAAGCAACACGGTTTCTCAGTAATGGCATACGATTACCGCGGTTACGGACTCAGCGATGGAAAACCTTCAGAAATCAATGTTTATCAGGATGCCGCTGTCGCCTTGCATTATCTGACAGATAAGCTTAAAATACCGAAAAACCGCATCATTATTTTTGGCCGTTCGCTCGGCACCGGACCATCTGTCGAACTGGCAGCCAAAGAGCCGGTCGCAGGACTAATTCTGCAAAGTCCATTCACCAGCACCTTCCGAGTTATGACCAAAGTTAAATTGTTGCCGTTCGACAAATTTGACAATATAGCAAAAATAGCCAGGGTAAAATGCCCGGTGATGATTATTCATGGACAACAAGACCATGTCATTCCATTCACTCACGGAAAAACACTTTACAACGCAGCCAATAAACCCAAAATATTTTTCCCGGTTCCCGAGGCTGGACATAACAGTGTCCAATTATTTGCCGGCGAGGCCTATTGGCAGCAAATTAAACAATTCACGGAGCTTATCAATGACAGCAAAAACTAAAGAACAACAGTTATTTACAGTAATCAAGGCTTATGGCAGCATGGTTATCGCCTATTCAGGTGGCGTTGACAGCACCCTGCTCGCCGCTGCTACCGAACGTTGCCTGGCTAAAGATAAATTCATGCTGGTCAATATCAATTCAGTTTTTACTGCAACTCTGGAAAATCAGTTCGTTGCCTGGGCAGAAAACAGCAGCATGCCGTTACAAATTATCCAGATGAACCCACTTGACGACCCGATAGTCCGCAGCAATACCCCGGAACGTTGTTACCACTGCAAAAAAATAATTATGGGAAAAATGCTTGAAGTAGCCGAACAGCTGAATTTCGCGGTCGTTGCCGATGGCACCAATCTGGATGATTTTGATGACTACCGCCCCGGACTCCAGGCCACCGCCGAACTTGAGATCAAGCACCCGTTTGTCGAAGCTGGTTTCACCAAACAGGATATTCGCGACCTCTCACGCCATTACGGGCTGCCAAACTGGAATGAACCGGCTGCGGCATGTCTTGCGTCACGTATTCCGCACCACATTTCATTAGATGAACAAACCCTGAAGATTGTTGATGAAGCGGAAACTTTTCTGCATCAACTGGGGTTTCCAGGCTGCCGGGTCAGAATTATAGACAATAATGCAAAACTTGAATTGCGTGGAGAAGAACAACTTTTACGAGCAGTCGAACAACGCGCAGCGATTATCGAAAAGCTGCAAGCATCAGGACTTAAAGAGGTTATGCTTGACCTTGTCGGCTATCGCCAGGGTGCAATGAATCGTAATTAAATTGTAGACTTATTTTTCATATTATTTTACCTTTTGAGTTGCTTTTCCCCTGAAGCGTGGTAAATTCATATCTTGTATAAAAAAACATACCATATCGCGGGGTGGAGCAGTGGTAGCTCGTCAGGCTCATAACCTGAAGGCCGTAGGTTCGATTCCTACCCCCGCTACCAATTTTCCATTCCATTTTTTTTGTTCAAAACTCTTCTTTTATCACCATTTTAAGCTAAGGACTCACAAAAAAATAACTTGGATTTTTTATTGTAGTAATTTTTCTAGATTTTCGTATTCGAAATTTTCTGCTTTGGAGCGTAATATTTTTGCTAATTTAGGATCAATTCCCTTGGAATTAATCAATTTCAACAAGTTGTTCTGGTTACCTTCAAGCACTGTTCGTCTCATTTCAGAAACTAGTTCATCAGGTAAGCTTTTGATCGTATCGCTAACATCCATGATTTCTCCTTTTTTCGGAGTTTCTCCCGCGTTAGAGTTATCACTTTTATCATATATGTACTTCAAATGTAGTAATCTTTTTATCTCTTCCAGTAAATGATCTTCAAGATATGGTTTTTTGATAAGACTGTCAGCGCCGGCTGCCAAAGCGTTTTCATGACTTTGGTCAAGAGCACTGGCGGTTATAATGATTATCGGAACATCTTTCCCTTCAGGTGTAGATTTAATTTTTTGAGTGGCTTCAAACCCATCTGCTTTCGGCATATGATAATCCATGAGAACGGCATCCGGTTTTTCTTTTTTGAATACTGTAACCGCTTCTTCTCCATCATGCGCCTCACAGGTTTTGAAGCCGATAGATTTCAACAATTGCAGGAGAAGTTCGAGGTTTGATTCGTCGTCGTCAGCAATAAGAATTTTGGACTTTTTCTGCCCTGGAGCCAGGCTTTTGATTAATGATAACTTGTTGTCATCTTTTACTGCGTCTATTTTATCTTCTGAACTAAGACGGGCATTAAAGTAAAAAGTAAAAACACTGCCTTTTCCGATACGGCTTTTTATAATTAGATCTCCGCCCATCATGCGGGCAAACTGGCGGCTTATCGGCATGCCCAAGCCGGTACCCGCATGCCAGTGTTCGTTGTCAGCTTGTTCAAACGGAATGAACACCGCATCAATATCTTTTTTTGCTATTCCGCAACCGCTGTCCTCAACCTCTACGATTAAATGAACTTCCCCGCTAAAGTCATCACTTATATTTTGTTCGGGAGCGAGACTGATACGAATGACAATACCGCCTTTTTCTGTAAATTTCACAGCATTACTTAATAGGTTAATAAAAACCTCCCTGAGTTTCGCGCTGTCAGCCAGCAGGAAGCGCGGGATATTTTCCTCAAGCACTAAGTCAAACTGTAAGTTTTTGGCTTCAGTCCTTATTCTGAACATATTAACCAGATCCTCAACAAGGCGGATAAAGTCCAGCGCTTCCGGCTGTAATACTATGCATCCAGCCTCGATTTTTGACATTTCCAGAACGTCATTAATCAGAGACAGTAGGTGTTCTCCGCTACGGTTTATCGTGGTCAGGTATTTGTTCTGCGTTTCGCTTAGCTCCGGATCACGGCGCATGAGCTGGGAAAATCCTAAGATAGCATTCATCGGGGTACGTATTTCATGACTCATTTTAGACAGGAAAAGGCTTTTCGCGCGGTTTGCAGATTCAGCCTGTTCTTTCGCGGTCTTCAATTCTGCGGTACGCTCATCAACTTTTGTCTCCAAAATTTCATTGTAGCTGCGGAGTTCTTGCTCTGCTTTCATACGTTGTGTTATATCCCTTTCCATTGCCAGGAGATAAGTTTTGTCGCTGAGGATAACCCGGTTCAAGGACACTTCAACGTCAATTAGAGTACCGTTTTTCTTTATGTGCTTCCAGTAAAATCTTTGAGGCTTGCCAGTAAGAGCGATATCTACATATTCTTTCACTTTAACACTTGATAATTGTCCATCGGGTTGTTCCTCAGGAGAGAAATCCAGCGGTGAATGTCCAACCACATCATCCTTCTGATCACATCCGTAAATTGAAAGCGCGGCATTATTGCATTCAATAAACTTTTCGCCATCCATCAACTGCAAACCATCATTGGCAGACTCGAAAAGAGTTCTAAATTTTTTCTCACTTTCGTGTAAATCTTGAACAGCAATACGATGAAGAAATACATAAAAGATAAATGCCCACCACATAGCAATAAGAACACCAGATAAATCTTCGAATTCATCAAGATGAATTGCAATGCCGGCCCATTGCAGAAACAAGAAAATATAATAAACCAAAGAAAAAGACAGCAGTCCGAGAATCTGTAATTTTATCCGTCTATAACGATTGCTTTGCCAGTTAATCAATATAATAAAGCATGCAGCCAGCATAAAGAGAACAGACAGGAAGTCGAGGATTGCAATAAAATACATTATTCATCCTCCTTGGAACAGAAAGTCATCCAACACCATAGCAGCAGCATAAATGAACTTAACATATATGAGAGGTGTTCCAATATATTCAGCAAAGTCGGAAAAATAAAAGATTCCGCGACTGTTAACACTACCGCGACAAAAAACATATAGAAGCTTGTCTGGATAAGTCTCCAGTGTGGAATGCGTTTGTACTCCCGGCGTTTATTAATGATAAAAATAACCCCCCCGAAACAAAGCAGTAACATCGCAACTTCATTTTCATTGAACACGATTCTTCTCCTTGTTAAATCTTTGTCTGCTATATAGTGTCTGAACGAAAACGCCCAATTCAGTTAATTTCGAGATCAAATTGTGTAATAATGGTTTTAAATCATAAAGTTGCATACCCTTGCGGTATGTGGCTTTATGATTTGAAGCCGTTAGTGTGCGGTTTGAGCCGAAATGAGATAATCGCGTTTTCGTTCAGGCACTACATATAAAAGATAAACAAAAATAGTCCTTTTTGCAAGTGTAAAAAAAAAGAATTTGAGATATTTTTATTGTCAATATCCTTTTTATACAGTATATTGTTTTTAGCAGGAGTTTAATATTTTCTTTTTTTTAGGAGTTGTCAGTAAATAACCATTACAAATTTTTATTTACGGCTCCTTAGAGATAAAATGGCGGAAATCATGCAAAAAGATTCAGAAAAAAACCGGATAATGATTATTGATGACACGGTTGAGAACCTTTCATTGCTCAATAAGTTATTAAGCGAGCAAGGCTATGAAGTTTCACTTTTTCCAAAAGCTGAACTCGCGCTGAAGGCTTTAAAACTGAACATTCCCAAGCTTATTCTTCTGGACATCAATATGCCCGGAATGAACGGTTTTGAATTTTGTGAGGCAGTAAAAAAGAATGAAGACTATCAGGATATTCCGATTATTTTTCTCAGTGCGATGCAGGACATCAAAGATAAATTGAACGCCTTTCAGACTGGTGGCATTGACTATATTACCAAACCTTTTCAATTCGATGAGGTTTTAATCAGGGTCAAAACCCATATGAAACTACGACAGCAGCAACAGGAACTTGAAGAAAATTATCGTCAGCTTCAATTGCTTGAAAAATGTGTCGAAAAGCGAACCATTGAACTGGAACATAGTAATAAAGCACTTGAAGAATCTCTGGGTAAACTGCAGCAAGACGAAGAAGCTGGCCGTATTGTTCAATTCAAGTTGCGGCCCAAAAACAAAACCGTTATTTTTGATTATAAATTTGAGTACTGCTTGAGGCCGTCATTGTATATGAGCGGTGATTTTGTCGATTATTTTGATATTGATGAGAATTACGCGGCTTTTTATATCACAGATGTTTCAGGACACGGTGCGGCATCGGCCTTTCTGACATTCTTGCTTAAAAGCTTCATCAATAGTTGTCGTGACAACTATCACGCGCGGCATGATGATGTAATAATCACCCCCAATGCCCTACTCAGTAAATTCAATAAATACCTTTATGAGGAGGAGCTTGATAAATACATCACTATGTTTTACGGGGTGTTGGTCAAGAATGAAAACAAACTAATTTTTGCCAACGGCGGACACTTCCCATTTCCTTTTATCTATCATGATAATGATATAGAGTGGCTCAGTGAAAAATCGACTCCGATCGGAATGTTTGATTTTTCGGAATATAAAAATGTTTCCATTAGCCTGCCCGATAATTTTACTTTCACAATATTCAGTGACGGCATTCTGGAGCTTCTTCCTGAAAAAAATATAAAAGACCAGATTGACTACCTGAAAGTTGTATTAAAAGACGCGGAACTGGATATCAATAAATTTGTTGACAAGCTGACTGATGGTGATACTCCGTTGCTGGATGACATCACCATTTTGTCCTTTAAAAAAGGGAAAAGAAATGAGTGATGGCAAGATTTTATATTCCAAAAGTGAAGAAAAGTATTTTATTAAATTGACGGGAAATTTGCGTTTCACAAGCGGGCATGACTTTAACAGCTTGCTGGATGTTATCTTCAAAGATCCTGATGTAAGAGATATTATGATTGACATGAGCGAAGCTGATTATCTTGACAGCACCATACTTGGATTGCTGGCGAAAACAGCTAACTTCATGATTAAAAAATTCCAGCGGAAAGCAATGCTTTTATCAACTAATGAAGATATAAATTACCTCTTGGAGAGCATTAGCTTAAATAATGTATTTATCCTTGTAAAGACTTGTGACTGCAGCTCTGATATGCTTAAGAACATCCCGAATATAAAAAGCAGTGAGCAGGAAAAAGCCCTGACGATACTCAATGCGCACCGGGAACTTGTCAAGCTTAATGAAAAAAACCGAAGCGTATTCAAAGACGTAATCGAACTCCTTGAAAAAGAAGTCAAATGAGGTGATTTCAAAAGTCCAGCGCGAGCATGATTTTTAGTGTTTTGGGCGAGTATATTTTGACTTTTTAGCGATTAAACATACCCTTAGGTATCTGAATGAGCTCAAAATCAAAAATCTGCCGTGGAGAGTTTTGAAATTGCCTCAAATAGTGATATTTGCACTTTTAAACAAATAATAATATGAAAATAAAGAAAAATATACTATTGGGGGGCAGCTGGTTCTGCTCCAAACTCTGGCTGATGCTGTCCAAACTGTATAACGCGACTGCCTGGTTATGGGGATATGCTACCCCGCGATGTGCCGCTTTATGGCTAAAACTTGGCCGCAACAATCATCCCGTCTGGAGATTTTTTGATCGCTGTTTTAAGATTATTGCATTATTCATAGTTATACCATTAAGCAAAATAATCGGCAGTGCCAAACAACTGCTTGACCGTTCAGCCAAAGCCCGTGCTATATTTTTTATCGCGACACCGTTAATAATAATTTTATTCCTCTGGCCGCCATGGGATTGGGGACGTTGGTATGCCTGTCAAAATGGCGTCGCGTCATATTATGGTCGGGGATTCTATTTCAACCATACCGCTAACGGTGAACTGTTTTTACCAGGACCATTTTTCACTGCCGCTCATAAAACGCTGCCATTCGGCACCAAAGTGTTGGTGATTGATCAAAAAACCGGTAGCAGTGTGGTGGTAATAATCAATGACCGTGGTCCTTATGTCGGAAAAAGAATTATTGATCTATCTGTTGCCGCCGCATTACGGCTCGGTATCTATAACCGTGGTATCGCCAAAGTAACTCTCTATACCAGAAAACCGGGTTCGCAAAGGATATTTTATTACCCGTTCAGATAAATAAACAGACGGAGTCTGTTTTACTCAGGCGGGACGCCTAATCTACTTTGGTTAACGCGGCGGGCGTTTTTTTGGTTTGCGCCGGCGATTATTTTTGAACGGTGGACGGTGGTGCGGGGTTGAGACTCTTTTCGGCCATTTATCAATGACTTCGGTAAAATTACCCATCACTTCATGCTGAATCAACATCAACTCCCTGGCATGGGCGTAACCTTTCTGGCGAATCACCCGTTCACCTTGTTCAGGATTAAGCAGAGCAGCCTGCAACTGTAACATTTTTTGAGCGGAAAAGTTGAGTCGTTTAATCATATGATGCGGGGCAAAAACTTTTTTTATTGCTCCATGGATTACTTGCGGGGTGCTGTCATATTCATAAGACCACAACTTGCCACCATTTGAACCGTAGGTTGCTTCAACAAACGGCAACGCCATGCAGGCCATTGCCATTGAAATACTATCACGATAATCACCGGTGGCAACTCGTCGATTTCTGACAGCGAGCAACTTCATTGCATATTGCCCCGTAGCTGAATCCCAATTTTTATCCAGATAAGGCAAAAAATATTTCAGGAAACCATAACGTTTGAACGCGGCAAAAATCCGGTCACAATAGGCACCTTTAAGAATTTTTTCCAGTTCAAGTGAAAGGCGCGACTCCGAGGCGTGAGTAATCAGTTCAACCGAGTTAAGTAAAGCCTTTTCCGTCTGTTCACACAGGGTAAAGCCATACTGACCGACCAATTTAAGCGCTCGGAGCAATCTGACCGGATCTTCCTCAAAACGTAATTCCGATTCACCGATTACTCTAACTGTGCCGTCAAGAATATCATTAACCCCACAACCGGTATGATCAATAGTTTTTGCTGCCACTGGATCATAAAACAGTGCATTTACCGTAAAATCACGGCGAAAAGCATCCTCTTCCGCACTGCCGTATTCATTATCATGAAAAATCATCTGTTCCGGCATATCAGCAAATTTTTCTAAATTCGGTTTACCGGTTTTAGTAGGTGTACTCCTGAAGGTACTGATTTCAATAATTTCACGCCCATGATAGAGATGAACAAGTTTAAACCGCCGTCCGATAATTCTGGCCCGGCGCTTCCCGAAAACCTTTTTAATCTGTTCCGGTGTCGCCGATGTCGAAAGATCATAGTCCTTAGGATTACGCTTCAGCATTAAATCTCTGATAGCCCCACCAACAATATAGGTTTCGTAGCCTTCCACTTGAAGACGTTCAACAATGTCCGTAATATATTGAGCTACTTTTAATCTGTTTTCCATAACAATACTTTTGTTTGTATTTATTTAATGCACAAGTGCATTCTTTTAGCTAGTTTTCACTGCATGTTTAAGTTAAACTGCACAGCCATTTAATAGCTTTTAGTCCGCATGACAATATAAGAATCAAGAGCTACACGGCTCCAACCAAGCCCATGCTCCAAGTACCAAGCCTCAAGTACCAAGCCCCTCTTTCTATTCCATCCGCTGAATAACTGTATCAACGCAATCAAGTTCCGGTTTTGTTTCGGGATAATCGGTATTAAAATGGAGACCGCGACTCTCTTTGCGCCTCAAAGCCGAATCAATAATAATTTCAGCAACTGAAGCGATATTACGCAATTCTATCAAGTCGGGAGTTACCAGAAAATCCCAATAGAATTTTTCAATCTCTTTACGAATAAGTTTTATTCTGGCTTTGGCGCGTTCCAAACGTTTATTGGTCCGAACAATACCGACATAATCCCACATAAAACGTCTAATTTCATCCCAATTGTGAGCTAATACAACAAGTTCATCAGAATCGGTCGCATCCCCACAGCTCCAGAGCGGAATTTGTTCCGTCGGAAAATTTGACTTGAGTCCAACTAGTTTCTTCGCAATTTCCCGTGTGGAAAACTTAGCGATAACCAAAGCTTCCAGCAAGCTGTTGCTGGCCAGACGATTAGCACCATGTAATCCGGTACAGGCAACCTCACCGACCGCATAAAGTCCGTCAATTCCGGTAAATCCATTAATATCGGTTTTAACTCCGCCAGATTGATAGTGGGCAGCCGGAACCACTGGAATACGTTCTTCAGCCATATTAATTCCGGCTTTCAGGCATTCAGCAAAAATATTAGGGAAACGCCGTTTCAAAACATTTTCATCATGCTGGGTAATATCGAGAAAGACACAGTCAGCACCACTGCGTTTCATTTCATGGTCAATGGCGCGGGCAACAACATCACGTGGCGCCAAACTGGCCATTTTATGATATTGGTGCATGAATTCAACATAACGACCGTCTGCGGTCTTGCGTTGCAAAACCGCCCCCTCGCCGCGCACCGCTTCACTGATGAGAAACGAACGCATCTGCGGATGATAGAGGATAGTTGGATGGAATTGGAAAAACTCCATATTGGCAATCGGTACATTGGCGCGGTAACACATTGCGATACCACCGCCACAGGCAATGTCCGGATTACTGGTATAAAGGTAAACTTTACCTGAACCACCGGTGGCAATTGTGGTGGTAAAGCCCCGCAACGTTTTTATTGTATCATTGACGCGGTCAAGGACATAAGCACCGAGACAGACATTTTTTCCGTCACTCCCCAGACGCCGGGTTGTAATCAGGTCAATGGCAATATGATTTTCAAGTATGGTAATATTCGAATGCTGACGACATGATTCAGCAAGAATATTCTGTACTTCAGCACCGGTAATATCTCCAGCATGCAAAACCCGCCGTTTGGTATGACCACCCTCTTTGCCAAGATCAAACTCTTCCTTACCATCTTCAAGTCCAAGTTCACCACGGGTGGTAAAATGAGCCCCAAGCTTAATAAGATCATTGATTACGTCCGGTCCGGCCTCAATTATCTGCCGGACAATATCCTCATTACATAGTCCGGCACCGGCTTTGAGGGTGTCCTCAACATGTTCAGAAAAGGAATCTGTAACACCTGTGACGCAGGCAATGCCGCCCTGAGCATAATTGGTATTGGTGTCATTTATCTGTTGCTTTGTAACCAAAGCCACTTGACCGCCATTATTAGCCAGCCGCAGTGCAGAAGAAAGTCCTGCCAAGCCACTACCTATAACAATATGGTCAAAATCAACACAAAAGCTGGTTTCCATCTATTTGCTCTTTTTATTAACTTTCATTTAACAGTTTTGCCATGCCTGCGATTGACGGTAATAACATTGCCGGTGATGATTCAGCCGGCATGATTTTCAGCGTCAAATCTGCTTTATCCAGCTGTCGGGACGCCCAGCCATAAAAATCAAATAAACTCATTATATCCCAATGCACTAATGATGCTTTTTTGTGCCGGTCAAGATGTGATGCAGACGCACACACATGCGGTTCGAGTCCAGTAAACACCAGACAATCATCACTGCAATGCTGGGCTGCCGAACGGATAAACTTGCGCAACTGTTTCATTATCATCTTCGACTCCAGGCAGTATGCCGCTACAGGTTTGCCTTCATCATTGATTACAGCCGTAACATCCGCTATTTTTGCCGCCGTCAGATCAAACACCGACGGTTTATCAGGTTCAGTGGAGAATTTACTGTTCATCGCGAACGGGCGGGATTTTTCAGGATAATCAAACTTACTGTCACTCTTACCCCAGGCGAAATACCATTTAAACCGCCAAGGACGGTTTTCCATTGCAGTCGCTTCCTTGAAAACAAACACATTACGATCAATTTTAACCCCATCCGTTTCTACTTTTACCGTAAATGATGCAGATGCCCCATCCATTGAACTGGCAGACTGCCAACGCCACAAGTCATTGCCGATGCCAATTTCAATAATTTCTCCATCACTGTTTTCCAGCAGACAAATCAGAAAAGGCACTTCACTATCATAAATAACCTGTTCAGTTCCATCCAATTCAGACCACTGCGGTGCAGGGATTGAATCACCGCAGGCGGGAATATTGATAATGCCAATACGCTTCCAGCTTCCCGGTAAAAACAGCGGATCAATATTCAGGTTGTCTATTTTTAGATTACCTTTCAGTTCAATATAACTGCTGACCGTTGCATGATTAGCAAAAAAAGCCATTTCACGTCGCAAATTCGGCTCGGCACCAAAAGGAATAACCTTTGATAAATTGACACTCTGCCGCAGACCGTCTACTGTTCGATGATATTGATTTTTTTTAACAAGCCCGTACGCTTCAGAAATTTTCCCAAGCTTCAACGGCAATAAATGGCATTTGCTGCCGCCAAACTCAAACAACATCGCTATTTCCGACTGCGGAGTGAATTCAGCCTGCCAATCATTACCGGAAACTAATATATTCTCCTGCTCCATTAATCAATAACCTTGAATAGTTCGTCCAGCGGTTTACGGTCAAATTCACGAGGTTCTGCATTCGCATAACCCAGCGGTGAAATAGCATAAACACTCCACGGAGCCATGATCCCCAGCGCTTTATTCATTTTCTCAACATCATAAGCACAAATCCAGCAAGTCCCCAGTCCTTCAGCGGTTGCTGCCAGCACAAAATGTTCCATGACAATGCCAATATCCATCGAGATAATCGGATCACCTTCAAGTCGCTTCCAGCAACTTTCTGCATTGCCGAGCACCACAGCGATTGCCGGTGCCTCTTTAAGCCAGTCAGCACTATAACATTGACATATTTTCTGACGCATTTCATCATTTAGTACAACCCTGAAACTCCATGGCTGTATATTGCAGGCAGAAGGAGCCGAACGCACCGCTTCGCCAATACGTTCCAAAGCCTCACTCGGCACTGCAGCATTCTTGTAGCCGCGAATACTCCGACGATTTTTTACAACATTATAAAAATCCATATTTTCTCCAAAGAGGCTAATTCCCTCTAATGATTAAGTTAATAAATATCATTATTAAATATGCTATCTGAATAAGCAAATATCAAGTGGAATGCTAAAAGAGTTAGCTATAAATATAGCGAAAAAGATAATAGTTACCTGAAGTTTCTCTATGGATTGGAGTATTATTTTAAATACTAATCATGCTGCATTTAATGCTGTTTATTATAAATACATGTTTTAATATACAAGTTTTCAAAGCAAGTATTTTGTTTTATTATTGCCGGGGTAGGGATTTCTTTAAAACATAACGCTATGGTCACGAAAAATGATTGGGTGGAACAACAGCAACAAGGAATCAGATTTTATAAAAATATTTTCATCTGAATTGACATATCGTTAAATTTTCTTATTTTAATATTCTACGCCTCACTTTTTTGAAATAAGAGATCATTTCCCACTTGTCAAATTATTTTTTTAGTTCAGTTTGAACGCCTGCCCCTGATACCAAAGATATATTCCATTTAATGGTATTTCTGAATTGTTGAATGGGAATTTATGTCTTTTGAGATTGCTTGCTAACTCATGGATTTGCTTACACTCATTACTCATGATGTTAGCCCTTTTAATTTTTGTAGTTGTTCGCCAATACGCAATCCTTGTAATGGAATTTTATAATTTGAAAAATGAGGAATAAGAAATTTTCTATATTTCTCTCCAGCGAGAAATGTGAATTCAATTTCATTTAATGAGCCAATTTCTTTGAGCTGACCAACTACATGTTTCGCCCATGATTTAACTTCTTTTACTGGCATGTTATTTAATGTTTGTTCATATGGTTCTATCTCTTGTTCCATACCTATCAATCCATGTTTTGCAGAGAGAACGAATATTCTATCTGGATTCAGTTTTTCAGCGTACTTTCGATTTAGTTTAAATAGTGTACTTATATAGAGATCTTTTGCTTTTGCTCGTTGCGATAATTTTTGGCTGACGCAGGAAATAAGGATAATTTTTTTAGTCATTATTATTCCTTTTAAAAGGCTAACGTGCCGGGTAACCTGCCCGCCCGGTGGTTGTAGATTTTAATAAACACAGCCTCTTCGGGGCAGGTTGAACCGATTGTTAGAGCTCCTTGGTAATTCACCGAAGAAACTCGATAGTTACTACACTTCCATATTTTTCTACACCTGGAATAACCTCTTTGGAAACGAGTTCAATTACGTCGTCTCCATGACCACCTTGAGCCGTTTGTGGATGATATGGTCGTATCCTATAAGCCCAAACTCCATTAGCTCTACATATCTCGATCAGAAAATCCTCGGCCTCATTCAACAAATGTCCTAAAATTCGAAAATGCTCTTTGATGAAAATTTTGTGAGGAACTCTTACATTTAGCGTACCTTGATATGGTGGATGTCCGAAGGCAGATTTAAATACTTCAGGATAGCTGGTCATTCGCCTCTTGAAATGACCAACCCCTTTTTCCGTTTTACCCTTTATTGTCAATACTCCCATTATTTTATCCTTGTGCTAACATTTAAGATCACCTGCGAGTTTTATAAACAGCCGTGCCGGTAATCTTTATTATTTCTGGGAATGGTTTACGGCTGTGTTAAAATTTGTCTGGTGAATCGATTTGTTGTACTTTTTTATATATAT
>JAKIUY010000113.1 GCA_021647315.1 Victivallaceae bacterium | reverse complement strand
CTAATTCTATGCTATTGTTACTCATGGTTGATCTCCTTGCACTTTTTAGTGCGTTAGTTATTTGAAGGTGATTATAATATATCACACTTCGGCTGAGGAGGTCAACCTTCTCATACTATCTACTTTGGTGATGCTTGGTTTATCTGACACTCTTAACAAATTGATCGTTTAATGGTTGATCTATACCTACTCTTTGCGCTCGGAGATCGCAAGCTACTTGTTCGCCACCCGGAGGTCGGCTCCCACATTGCTGTGGGAGCTATAGATAAACAGGTTAATTTTTCATTAATTCTGTTATGGTTTGTTTGGTTGCTACGGCGGCTTCCGGATGGTACATGATTAAGATGTCGGCACCGGAATAGAGCAATGAAACTGCGGTTGCCAGTTCCCATAACGCGGCACGTTGACTTAGATCACCCCAATCAGGGAAGTCCTGTTCAGTTGCCTTGAATTCTTTAACCTTGGCACATTCCTGTCCAGGAGAAACAATCATCGGCAATGCCAACATTTTATCACCACCGAGTCCAGTCTGACGGATACGTTCCATCACTGAATAGGTGTATTCGATACCATAACCGGTCGCGCCGGTCATCGGATCCATGATAATCTGTTCAGGTTTAATATCCATGTTACCCATCAGAATATTAAGCTGTTTACCGATATTAACATCAATCGGACTCTGGGCGATTACGGTATGACCATAGGCCATAGCTGAACCGGCAATCGTCCGGTAGTTATCCTGTTCCACCCAGTTGAGCATCAGATTTTCACCGGCACAGGCTTGAGCTACCGCTTTCATCACTTCATTATTTTTATCAAAGTTATTGTGTCCGGTAACGATCAACGGTACTTCAACCGCAGCCAAGACAGCTTTAACGGTTGCAACCGCCTGAGCGGCGGTGCGATCACCACGTTCAGGGTGAGTACCGTCAAGTCTGACACTGATTATGTCCGCGCCATATTTTTCAACACAGAGTTTAGCCATCGCCGCCGGATCGTTAATCACCTCGCCATAAACTTCACGCAGTACCTGCGGATATTTAGCACTGATCACATCGAATACCTCCATCGCGACCAATGGGCGATTAGGGCATTCGCCTTCCCAGAAATGGAACGGCATACAGGTGGCACCACCGATTTCATAACTGACGCCACGCGTCCCACCTTCAGCTTTTGTCGCCCCGATTTTAACGGTGGCAACCGGTACGTCGCATTTTTCGACTGGCAATTTGAATGCCTTGACCGCCGCGAGGCGTTCAGCCGCAGCCGGAATCTCTTCAGCTACTACAGCGGCAACTTCCTGCACCGCGGCAGCTGTCTGCATGGCTGGCGGAGCGGTACCGAGAAATTTCTGACTAAGCGTAGCAATAATATCACTGACCACTTCACGGGTAATTTCAGCTTTCAAAGCGCCTGAGACTTCCTGTTTAACCTGATCTTTAATCTGTTGAATCAGATCCGGAGTCAACATTGATGGAGTTTCAGTTTTGGCTGGTTCTGTATCAATCTGTTCAACTTCCGCAACTTCAACAGCTTCAGTTGCAGCCATGCTCGCTTCATGTTCAGTAACGAGATCTGCCATATCCGGCATTGCCAATGCAGGATGACTAACTTTTTCCATAAAAGTTCTGACATCATCCGCTTCAGTCGCAGTGGTATCATCAGCGATTTGATCCATGAAACCGGCAAGTTCCTGTTCATCAAAACGTAATTCGAGATCTTCACGTAGCTGTTCTTTGAGCTCTTTCGGCATCCAGACCAGACGTCTGAAACCACCTTCAGCGAAGAGAAATTTACGTGAGGTGAGGAATACTTTACCGCAGCCCATAAAGCCCGGCGTCTGCAGTCCACCACCGACATTACCAGCGAGACTGGAGAAGGTCATACCGACTGGCGTTTCACCGGTAAATTCACGGTTGACGACCATGACGCCGTTACATTCCGGCACATAGGCACAGATAGCTTCAAAACAGCCGCAACTGGTCATTGGATTATTCATAATTGAATAGGCACTGAAACCTTCAATTGCTTTATGACTGTTAGAGTAGACATAATCATTAATGCCTTTCCAGATCCCGAGTTTTTCATCGAGACACTCACCTTTGATAACCGGCTGATTTGGACCGGTTTCGTCAATTTCGTAGGCTGCTTTACCGTCGAGCCAGTTATAAGCACCGCAAAGACCGAGCCGTTCCGGGGTAATAATACAGACATGATCCGGCGCGAATGACTGACAGAGCAGACATGAATAGAAGGTATCGACCGAATCATCGGTCATCGATTCGAGACGTTTATTGCGTTCACGGTAAATTTTTCTCGCGACTTTAAGGCGTTTTTCAACCTCATCGGAGTCGGTAATCATGGTCACTTTCACCTTATCGACAATCGCCGGATATTCGGAGAGCAGTTTAGCATGGATAATTTCGCCGTAATGTTTAAGTCGCAGACCGGCTTTGAAACCAGCTTTGGAGACTCGGGTCCAGATAATATCACGCTGTCCCATGTGCCAGATACCTTCAGCACCATTAACCAGGTGATGAATCTGACGTTCGAGGATCGGTTCGAAATCGTCCTGCATTTTGCGTCCGGCAACTTCAACCCAGATTGCCAACGGCAGGGCGGTTCCCGGTTCAACTTCATCAATATCAGGCCCGATAAGTTCAATTTCACCATCATTAACCTGGTCAAGTTCCAGCGTCGTAACAAATTCAAAGCCAGTGGTTTTATTCCCACCGAACTCACAGTGAGCGTCAGTTTTACGGATACGTTCACCTTCAAATGCCGGACCGTAGGCGACAGGCACCGGAATATCGGTAATCTTGATTTTGCAGCCGCGAATTTCGAGGGCACGTTCAACCATTTCATCATAACCGACATTTGAGATAACATGTTCGTAAGTACAGATACCAGTCGGCAGGATTTCAGGAATATCAGTATCAGCAATGACCGGAAAACCGTAGTTAATCGCCCCGCAAGCCATCGCATATTTATCTGGTGTAACTTCACCGAATGCCAGCACAAAGGCAAAGACCCGGTCTTTATTATATTTAAGATTAGCCGCGTAGTCGCCGGGCTTAACGCCACCGAATGACAATGCCGCCCGACTCGGAAAGCCGAGAATATGGGCAATAGCAGAAACATCTTTACCGAACGGCACCAGGCGAGTTTCCCAACCTAACTGAACACCTTCAGCCGCGAGCTGATCGGCAAATTGAACGCCATCAGTTTCACCAGCCATAAAGACATAGATATTTCTTTCCTGGAGTTCTTTAGCAATTTTCACTGCGATTTCATTCGTCGGAGCCGCACCGGTAATGGCGGCAAAACCAGGAGCGGAACCGTCAACAAATTCAATACCGCGTTCACGCATAATTACATCAGTCGCGGCACCGAGCCAGATACCATCAACCGGATTGGGGCCGACCAGATATTTACAGGCTTCGATTATTTCAACCGCAAACAGTGACGCCGCACCGGCATCCATCGCCGAACCGAGGTATGGCAGCCAGGTATTCTCACTGGGACGTTCCGGCAACAGCTCTTTAGCATATTTAAGCATATCGCGACAATCGGCGAGGGTTTCAATCTTCCGACCGGTAAATGAATAGGCTATCGGTAGGTAATAGGCGGTATTCGGTAAAGCAACTTCAGCACTTTCCCCTTTAGCCTTAATAGTCTCGGCCAGTTTAGCCTCAGCCTTCGCGATCCATTCCACCGCGCCGTCAATTGCACTTGTACAAATTAATTTAGACATCCAGAGCTCTCCTATCTTTCATATCCATAAGTTTACGTTCAGCTTTTTTGTTGATGCCGAGATTATTTCTGGCTTCATTTATCAGTTCCATAATTTTTTCAACCGCATCCATTGGGTCAGGAATATAGTGGAATCCACCACCGAAACGTTCCTGAGCTCCTTCGCAGAGGTAACGTTCAACATTCTCCGAACCGGAAGTATGGAATGACTGACCGAGGATAACATCAACCCCGGAGGCAACAAAGTAGCAACCGATGGTTACCGCTTTCTCACTCATCCATTCAGGTGCAACCCCTACGGCTGGCAGCCCGCCGAGAATATCCCCGAGCCCGCCTTCCCAAACCAGTTCAGATGAGGCTTCAAGAATACGACAGTTATCCACACAACTACCCATGTGCAGAATTGGCGGAATACCGACAGTTTCACACACTTCACGCAGTCCGGCACCGGCCTCTTCGAGTGCGGTTTCCGGGGTAAGTTTACCCGCCTTGGCCGAAGCCTGAGCAGCACAACCGGTTTTAAGAATTATAATATTGCGTTTAATCAATTCCGAGGTCAAGGTATTGATATACGAATCAGTTTTAGTTTTAATATTATTACAACCGACAATACCGACTACTCCTTGGATCCTACCGGAAATAATGGCATCATTCAACGGCCGGAACGATGCTCTGAAACGACCACCGAGCATGTGGCGAATGGTCTCAACACTGAAGCCGGCGACCAGCGGTTTTTTCTCACTTGGGATCTGAACTTTATGCGGATCACGGTTCTTATAATTATCAATCGCCCGTTTAATCAGTGCCAATGATGATTCATAGGCATTATCTGCATCGAAAGAGACATGATCAGCACCAATGGTTTTAGCAATATCGGCTGTTGAAATAACTTCTGTATGGTAGTTGCTTGCCACATTCGGCAGACTCGGCATGACACATTGAACGTCGACAATCATCATTTCAACACTACCGGTAATAATCGCCAGTTCCTGTTGGAGGAAGTTACCCGCGACCGGAATACCGCGACGCATCAGAACCTCATTAGCAGTACAGCACAGCCCGGCAATAGTAATACCTTCAGCCCCGGCCTGTTTAGCGTATTCAACAACTTCAGGATCTTTAACCGCCGCACTCAACATTTCTGACAAACTTGGTTCATGACCGTGAACAATAATATTAACATGTTGTTCTTCAAGCACACCGAGGTTTGCCGTACTGCGAACCGGTTTCGGGGTGCCGAACAGAATATCGCCGATCATTGAGGCGATTCTAGCACCACCCCAGCCGTCAGCCAGTGAGGTACGGAATGCGTGATCTAACAGATTGCGGTAATCATGATCAACTCCCATGTGGGTACGATGCATGGCTTCAACCACCATTCGGTCAATACCGTGCGGTTCAATATCATATTTCTTCCATAGTTTACGGGTATTTTCAGGAGCTAGATTCAATGTTTCCAAGGTCTCTTCCTGTTTGGTAAACTCGCTGATAAAAAGTTCAGCCAGCTCAAGCGCAATCTCATTATCATTACGATCAACCGTTTCAATATTATATTTACCGGCAATCCGATGCAGAGCCACAATATCAGTCAGCTGATAATCTTTGTTTTTACCTTCAGCAACCTTTTTAAAGTTAAGCACCAGGTGGCGACCGTGATCTGAATGCGCTGCTGTACCAGCGGCAACTTCACGCAAGAAGTTACGAGCGACAATAGTATCAGCATCCGCACCGCAAATACCACGTGGGGCATTCGGGGTAATCCGACATGGGCCCATGTGACATATTTTACAGCAAACCCCTAAGGTCCCGAATTTACAGGGAGTTTTCTGGGTTTCAGCACGACTGAAACAGGTATCGACACAATCATCGATAGATTTTTTCACCATCTCAACTGAAGCGGCATCCGATACCAGCTCTTCAGGTGTTTTCTTTTCTCTTGCCATGTTTCTTCCTTAATTTTAGGTTATTTTTTTGAATAAAGTATAAATGTATGGTCTTGGGTCGCCATAAGGATTTATATATGTATAGTTAAAATGAGAGATAAGCTCAAACGCCGAGCCTAATTTTTCTGATAATTCTTCTATAGAATATCTGTGAAGAGTTAATCCAGCACATTTTGGAGCTCCTACTTCTGAAAATTCAGCAAATATCGCATGGCTCCCTGTTTTCAATATTGATTTTACATTTTCAAAGTATCCATTAATGTCATTTTCATCAGTCAGAAAATGCAAAACTGCTCTATCAATCCATATGTCAATATCTGGAATTGTACTTTCAATAGTTTGTGCAATATCCTGGCAAAGCCAATAAATTTTTTCATCTTTGTCATTTAGCCTGTTTTTGACTTTATCTAGTGCTGCAATACTTATATCGTTGAGCACTAATTTTAAACCTTTGGATAGGAGTTCTTCTATTAAAATCGAAGTGCCAGCACCAGAGATAAATATTGTAGATTTATTCCATTTCGGGATTTGATTCAATAATTTCAGTGTTTGGTCAGCACTTTTTTCGTACCATCCTAATTTTGAATCTTCTGTGCTGGAAAATATTGTATTCCAATGGGTACTACTTGATTTCATAATTCATTCTCCATTTTTATTTCAGCTATATTGTCTTTTATATATCCGTATTTGAACCTTGAACATATAACTTCTTGAATGATAATTACAGGCTCTTCATGCGGGTGACTCTCAAAAATAGCTTCAATAACAGTAGATATTATTTCATCATCTTTGGGTACGGTAAAAGATATTTCATCGCATTGGGCATGAACTAATTCAGCTTCACCTGTTTTTGAGCCATCAAGTGGTCTATATTGTTGTATTCCTGTGTTATATCTAAATATAACCTGATCATAATTGCCATAGTTTAATGGTACAACATTAGTAATCGACTCAATTACTTTTGAAACATCATCCGTTGGAATTTGTACTCGAAAGAGACAATTTTCTTCTGTCGTGGCATTCTTTGTTTCCAGTTTTTTGATGTTCATTTTAAATTTCCTTTTCAGATATAACAGTAAAAACACATAAGGTTGATTTACGAATTAACCAGGGCAAGACAAGCGCGTCCCGCTTCGTTTATTTCTTCAGCATGCCCTGTAATCCAAGCTCGACAATTTGATGCTCCGCAATTACAGGCAAACTGAAATGTAACTTTGTCATCAGTAGTAGCATAATCAATAGTTAAATATTCACCTGAAGGAATATCCTTCAATGCCCTCACTTCAAGATTTGCAACGTCAATCTCTAAATTTGGACTGCAACTATGCAAAAGGAAACGGCAAAACCATGAATCAGCAAAGTATAATGTTGGAGCAATCTGGATTGTATCAAGCGTTGTGTGGTTTACGAGAATTCCAGACAATTTTGCCACATGTTCTCCTTTTTTAAATGCTACTTTTCCCTTAAGTCCCCTGCCTCGTTCATCTCCGGTCTCTACAACTATAAACTTAGCCGAAGTGGGATGTCCTTCTTCCACAGGAATAAAATCGGGATATAATGAAATATTTTCTTCATCCCGGTCTTTGCTGTCAGCAGTGTTATTCATATCAAACTCCTTGTGTTATTTTAAGTTAAACGGGTTTCTTTCCCGGCAATGCGACCTGTTCCAGCAAATCATCAACAATAGCTACAATCTTATTATCCGTGGAGATTTCGGCAATAGCTCCGCCCGCTTCAGCAATTTCTGCCAGTTCATCACAATTTGGCAGGCCAATGATAAAATCGGCATTGGTTGCCGCCTTCAATTCAGCTGACGCTGCTGGCAACTCATCTTTGCGTAACCGGTTAATGACGATTGCCAATTTATCATATTTAATCTCCATTTCAGCGGTCATGGCGTGGAGCCGTTCAACAGTTTTCAAACCACGCGCCGATGGATCGGTAACCATCACCATCAGATCAACATTCTGTACAATGCGCCGTGAGAGATTTTCCAACCCAGCCTCGTTATCCAGCACCACATAGGGATAGGCATCAGACATCTGATTGATCGCATTTTTCAGCACATTGTTGGCGTAACAATAACAACCGGCACCTTCCGAACGCCCCATGGCAATCAGATCAAAGTCATCCGCTTCAACCAGACTTTCGGCAATTTTAAGTTCAAGCAGTTCCTGTTTAGATACCCCGACCGCCAGACCTTTACTGGCAATAATCCGGGCCTCTTCGCGTACCGCGCCAATCGTCGTGGCGGCATGAACGCCCAAGACAGCATCAAGACACATATTCGGATCAGCGTCAACAGCCAATACCGGGGCACATTTGCGGGCAATCAAACGCTGGACAAACAGTCCAGCCAGGGTTGTTTTACCAACTCCCCCTTTCCCACTTACTGCAATTAGATAACTCATTTTTTATTCTCAATGTTTAATTATTATTACTGTTCGTAGTTCCCACTTTAGTGGGCGTCTTTCAACATCTTTAGATGCGTTAATTTTTATTCACCGCCCGGAGGTCGGCTCAAACATTTATCAAGCGGGACGCTTAAGTTACATCGTTCACAACTCGACAGCGTCTCTGGTTTTTAAATCATCAAGCTGTACTCATAAATCATAATTTAGAGATTTAAGGATGTTGGCAAATTTTTGTTTAAGCTCCAGAGTTAACAGGTTCAAGGCTGACTGTTCTGAACGGTCAGACTTACGAATTTCCTGCGAATATGGAATTGTTTCAATAATTTCGTAACCGGCTAATGCTTCACGGATATAGGCTTCATCCGCAGCATCATCAACTTTATTAGCAATGAAACGAATATCTTTCAAACCGATCTGCTGCGACATTTTAATAACTCTTTTTGCACAATCTATCGAATGCAGCCCAGGCTCGACCACAACCAACATCGTATCAACACCACGTGAAGTGGCACGTCCGAGATGCTCAACTCCAGCCTCCATATCCATGATTAAAGTTTCATCCTTAAACAGAATAAGATCAGAAACCAAAGCTCTAATCAAGACACTTTCCGGACATGCGCAACCGCCGCCACCCTCTTCAACCGCACCAAGCACCAATAGGTCAACGCCGGAAAAATTGGTCGCATAGTTGTCGGCAATATCAGAAACTTCAGGGTTGAGTTTGAACATCTGACCGTAACGTTTCACTTTCGCGCCGGTACGTTCTTCAATCAACGCCACCTGTTCAGATATCGGTACAATTGCCGCCTTTTGCGCTTCCGGCATGCCGAGAGCTGCTGCCAGATTGGCATCGGGATCACAATCCAATGCCAAAACTCGGCTGCCACGTTCGGCAATCATCAGTGATAACACTGCAGCGATAGTTGACTTCCCAACTCCGCCTTTACCTGATATTGCTATTTTCATGATAATTCCATAACCTTGACATAATCCGAAGATTTTTGTTCACCCCATTCAGGGTTGCAAATTTTGTGGGATCAAGACCCCGGGTTTCACCCGGGGCTACTATTGTTAAATCCCTGCGGGATAAATAAATTATGATTTATAAATAAAAAGTATCTAGTTTTTTACTAGGCTAATTAGACGGTGCTCGAAAAGGGTATAACGCTTGTTGGAATACAGACTTTAGTCTGCTTTTTTGAGCGTATAAATTGCAGACTAAAATCTGTACTCCAGCAAAAAACTTTCTCTGCCGACCTTTTCGAACAGGGTCTAATTAATGATTAATCATTAATCGTTAATCATTAAATCGTTGCTTGGTATTTCTCCTGCATGCGTTTCCCCAGCTTACCGGTCAGCTTGAATACTTTTTCTGCATCCGCTTCATCCATTGAACCTGTTCCACATGACGGAGTGATAATAGCCTGTTTAAGAATCAACGCTTTATCAATGCCCTGCGCGGCAAGGTGATCCATCATTTTTTCCAGCTGTGCTTCTAATGAATCAACAGTCTGTTCACGGATTGCGGTTGAAGTTGGCACTACACCCCACGCCAGGCAACCGCCGCGTTCGAGATGCATTTTAACCTTTTCAGGATACATCGCAATCGTTTCGCCGAATTCAAAAGCATCAAAGTTGACAATATCAACGCCAGCGTCAATCAGGATACTCCATTCAGTATTACCACAACAGTGAATACCGGCATAAGCACCATCAGCATGAACGGCAGCAATACACTCTTCAAGCGCAGCGACAACCTCTTCACGATTTACAGAAACGTAGGTTGAGCTACCAAACGCCGAGAGGATCGGTTCATCGATAAAACAGATAATATTTTCAGCATAGGCACTGAATTTCTGAATCTGCCAGCGGCATTTCATTGCCAAAGCTTTGATTATGACATCACGGAACTCTTCGTTATACCACAATGCGCGTTTGTTTTCATCAACAATAGTCAGGGCAAAGCTGCAAGGACCGGTAGTCTGAACTTTCAGCCACGGCAGTTTTTCACCTTTAGCCTGAAGTGTTTTTTCCAGCGCATAAATACCATGTGAATAATCTTCAGTGATAGCCATTGCGGAACAATCCCCATTCCCCTCATCTTCATCCATTGCCATAATATAACTTTCATAAAACTCAGCAAAGGCATCCGAATAATCACCCGAAGTTTCAAAATACATCCGGCCTTTCACTTCATCAATCACCGCACACGGCATGCCTTCAGAATACTGCATTTCCATCTGTTCGTGCAGCCCGAAATGTGATAGCTGAGGCCAGATTGGACAATCAAGGTTGTTCAGTGATACTTCAATGGCGTGTTCGGTATTCGCGAAAGGCATACTGCCGATCGCCGAGCTAATAAGATTTCCATTCATGATAATATTTCCTTTTTTTATAATAAAAATAACAGGTGGCAACCACAGAGGGATGCCCCCTACAATCCAACAATTTATAATGCTTCGACGGCACCTTTCAGGGCGGCGATATGGGCTGGGGTTGTTCCGCAACAACCACCAATGATATTAGCTCCGGCGGCAACAATGCCCGGTAACAGATTTGCCATATCTTCCGGGGTATCAGGAAAAACATCAACGCCATCAATATTTTTCGGCAATCCGGCGTTAGCGTGAACCAGGATTGGAATATTTGCATCAACCGCCCGGAGTTCTTTAACAATATCAATCATCCGTTTCATGCCGTTACCACAGTTGGTGCCGATAATATCGGCGCCGGCAGCAATCATCGCCTGAGCCATATCGGTTGGTGAAACACCCATCATTGAACGGTAATCGTCATTAACGGTTTTCTCAAAGGTAAAGGTACAGATAATTTCGAGGTTGGTATTTTCTTTAGTCGCTTTTACCGCGAGTTCAGCTTCATCAAGCGCAGACATCGTTTCAATACAGACCGCATCAGCTCCGCCCTTCTCCAGTGCAATAGCCTGTTCTTTAAATCCATTATAAAGCTCTTCTTCAGTAACATCACCCATCAGGAGCATTTTTCCGGTTGGCCCGATTGAGGCGATAACATATTTTTCATCCCCGGCTGCTTCGCGTGAAATAGAGGCGGCTGCTTCATTAAGTTCCGCAGTCCGGTCGGCCAGTTCATAATGTTCAAGTTTGAAACAGGTTCCACCAAAACTATCAGCTTCAACCATATCCGCACCGGCAGCAATATAACCTTGAGCGATATCCAACACATCTTCGCGATGCTCCACACACCACAATTCAGGACACTCACCCGGCTGCATCCCTTTCTGCTGGAGGAATGTTCCCCAAGCACCATCAGAAATCAGCACTTTACCACTTTTTACAACATCAACTATCTTTGGTTTACACATAATACAATATCCTGTTTGTTATGTTTTTGAATAATAATTTATTCTATATTAGATATAATAGGGCATAAAAAACAAATTGCATATTAAAATATAGCAATGTTCTTCCTGTAACTTAACTATTCATTGCTCTATTTTATCATTAGCTAGTTAAATAATAAAAAACTCAAAAGAGCAATAAAATAAACTTGACTATTATGATAGACAATTGCATTATGAACAAAGCCGGCCTTGCCGGAACTGAATAAACGTCAGTATCAAGTTTGTTAATAACCCTGTTTAAGGGTTTCTTTACCTTGGACCGCCACATCGTGGTGGGTAATTATCCAAACAATATTGTTTCCTGTATGGAAACCTCAAATTTTTGCCTGCTAATAAACCACATATTTTGAAGTTTGCCTACAGCAAACAAATCTACTTATACTCAAACACCGCCACGATGTGGTGGCCTAAGATGCCATTATCCCTACTGGATGCTCATAAAAAATAAAATTTACTGCTCACGTTCAACCTATCCCGCTGCAAGCAACGGAGTCTTACGGCTGAACTCCACATTATAACTGTCATTTTCATTGTAGATAGTTTAATCAATAATTCAATCCATTCGCTGATAAATTCCTAATTTTTCCTATTTTTAATGAACGGAATATTGCATGGTGACAATTGAGGATTACATTAGCCAAAGAGACTTTTAAAATTATACCCATTATAGGGCGTTTATAATTCATTCATTTGGCTCATTAAACTAATGAGAATGAAATAAGTTAAATTTTCAATCTAAAACAAGTATAAAACAGATGGATATAAAATGAATAAGCTATCATATTTCAGACCGGCAATCGACGCGATGAGTGGTTATACACCGGGCGAACAGCCCAAGCTGGCAGATATTACCAAACTTAATACCAATGAAAACCCCTATCCCCCTGCCCCGGGCGTGAGCGAAGTATTGAAAAGTTTTGCTGCCGATAAGTTGCGGCTCTATCCAGATCCGATGTGTACTGAACTGCGTCATACCGCCGCCGGACTGTTCAAACTTGATATCGAAAATATCATCGCCGGCAACGGTTCAGATGATATTCTGACCATGATCTTTCGTTGCTTCACCGATGAATCACGCCCATGTGCCTGCCTGGAGCCAACATATTCCCTCTATCCAGTATTGGCAAATATCCAGGGATGTGAAGCTATTAAAATTAATCTGAATGAAGATTTTTCATTGCCGGATAATCTACTGGAACAGGCGGAACGGGCAAACTTGCTGATTATAACCCGTCCGAATGCCCCGACGGGGAACAGTTTTACATTGCCTGAAATCGAGCAAATCTGTGCTGAGTTCAAAGGTATTGTTTTGGTTGATGAGGCTTATGTTGATTTTGCGAATGACAGCTGTATCGGTCTGGTTAAAAAATTTGACAATCTGATTGTTTCACGTACTGCATCCAAAAGTTACAGCCTGGCTGGGGGTAGACTCGGACTGGCGATGGCAGATGTACAACTTATTGATGGCATGATGAAAGTCAAGGATTCATATAATGTTAACGCCTTAACGCAGGTAATAGCAATTGCCGCCTTAAGAGATCAGGGCTACCTGAAATCAACAGTTGAAAAAATAATCAACAGTCGCAACCGACTGACAGCAGGCTTAATAAAACTCGGATTCAGGGTAATCGATTCAGAAGCAAATTTTGTTTTTGCCGCCCCACCGGATGGTGATGGGGAGAGATATTTCAATCAATTGCGCGAACAGGCTATTATTGTCCGTTATTTCCCCGGCTCAGCAACTGGACGTTTTGTCAGAATAACCGTCGGTACCGATGAACAGATTGACCGTTTACTGGAATTCACCAGCACCATTAATTTGGGAACATAACCGGCTTTGCCGGGACTAATAAAAACAAACCCTATTAGATTGAAATAACTGGCTGCGCCGGAACTTAAAACAGTAGCCCACAACTTCTAAGCCACGTTCGTAGTCACGTGCCAGGCGACACTCGTAAAGGACAAAGTAAATGGCAAATAATCCCATGAGGATTATGGTTTTGCGCCAGGATGTCGCAAACTACTAGTAAAAACACAATTTTCTGTTACATTAATATAAAAAAAAACGATTATTCCACTTTTTCTTTATTGTATTTTAATTAAATTGTCCATATATTCTTTAGATTGTTATATTTTAATTAACTGTATTTATAAATTGCTGTTTTTCTATCAAGATTAACTATAAAATAGTAGAGGAATTCACTATGAAAACCAAAAGCATTGCAATCGTCGCCGGAGTTTCGTTTTTACACATTATTATTTTAGCCGGAATAGGTTTTACCGGTGGCTGCAAATCAACCGAAATCCTGTCTCCAAAAGGCTATATTCCAGCACCGGCAGAAGAAATACCAACTGCTGAACCAGAATTAAAAATCGACTATACTGTTACCGAACAACCTCCGATCGAAGTTAAAGCTCCCCCGGCAGCTCCACCCGCAGAAGAACTCCCTCTAACCTTTGAACCAGTCAAAACCGATGCGATAAAATATACTGTCAAACGCGGTGATTCTTTCTGGCTGATCGGGAAAAAATATGGGGTCAGTCAACAGGAACTGGCAGCATACAACAAAATGAGTCTGAAAAAAACACTTAAAATCGGTCAAGTGCTCAACATTCCTCCTGGCGGCAAACTGCAATCAGCAGCAGAACTTAAAGCATCCCTGAAAAAAGCTCGCAAGGTGACCAAAAAGCGTCGCCCCGTCCGGCGTTCAACTCCTATCGCCCGCCAGCCAATTCCAACTAGTGGAACTTATATTGTTAAGTCAGGCGATAACCCCTGGACAATCGCCCGTAAATTCAGAGTAAACACCAATGATCTGCTTGGAGCAAATGGTCTCAACCGCAGCTCAGTACTGAAAATTGGCCAGAAACTGGTTATTCCCGGACAGTCATCAACGCCAACAGCTGTGATTCCGAGCACAACGGCCAGCAGTGTACCGGTTCCATCCACAATCGAAGATGCAAATAAAACCACTGATGATATTCTTAACAGCGTTGATGACCCGGCAACACCAACCGAAGCAAAGCCGGCAACAGAGACAAAAACCACCATCGAAACAATTGAGAACAAAACAACAGTGATAGACGATTCGCCAATTATCGGTGCCGATACCGTTACGCTGGATGCGGACACAACCATCGAAAAATTTGCTGACGCCTATAAAGTCAAAGTTGAAGATCTGGAACGGCTCAATCCCGACCTGCCTAAAGATGGTAAACTGAAGGCAAACACCCTTATCCTGATGCCGTCAAAATAACCGTGATTGACGATCTGGGAATTATCGTCGCTGCCGCCGGTAGCGGCGAACGTTACGGCGGACGCAATAAACTGCTGGAGCCTCTGGGTGAGCTGCCTCTCTTTATTCATTGCCTGCAACGTTTTATCACGCTGTGCCCTGCCGGACATTTGGTTCTGGTCGTATCGCACCATGAACAGCATGGTTTTTCTACTGCAATAAAACGTTTCATGCCAGATGTTGAAATAGCCATTATCGAAGGTGGCAACTACCGTGCTCAGTCAATAGTAAATGGCTTGCAGCAACTCCCGAAAAATGTTAACTATGTCGCAATCCATGATGCTGCCCGTCCCTTTGCCTCTGTTGAACTGCTTGAACGCTGTCTAGCCGCAGCACGTCAACATGGTGGTGCGATTCCGGCAAAACCAGTTACCGACACGCTAAAGCAGGTTGACGGTAATGGTTTTATAACGGCAACAGTATGCCGAGAACAGTTGTGGCGGGTTGAAACTCCATCATCAGTTATATCGATGTAAGCAGTGCATCCGTAGCGTTTGCCTTGACAAAAGTGCTTATGTTCAATTGGACATTGCTTCGGGAGCTTTGCTTTTTCTTTTCTGTTTCCAGCTATAATGGGACAA